>DTSC01000403.1 GCA_012965625.1 Flavobacteriales bacterium
TTATAACAATTCCTAGATTTTTGATCTCGCCCTTTTCAAAATGCTCATTAATCATATTAAGGTGGTTCCTTTTGGTAACATTTTGGCGAACAACATATAAAATTACATCAGAATACTTAATTAAATTTAAAGCATCTGATACCATTCCAAAGGGAGGTGTGTCAATTACAACAATATCATACATGTCCTTTAGCTCAGCTAGAAGCCCCTCCATGGCCTTGTTTCCCAGTAATTCAGAAGGATTTGGCGGAATTGGACCGGCTGAAATAATGTCAATATTTTCAAAATCAGTAGTTTGAATAATTTCTTGAATTCCAGTTTTATTAATAAGATAATTGCTAAGTCCACAATCATTCTTTAAGCCAAAATCTTTATATATCATGGGCTTTCTAAGATCACCACCAACAATAATCGTTTTCTTGCCAAGCAACGAAAATGCATGTGCCAGATTCATGCAACAAAAGGTTTTCCCCTCACTTCCTATTGATGATGTAACTAATACACAAAATCGCTCTTTTCCCTCAACGAGGTATTTTATGTTTGTCCTTAGCCCCCTAAAAGATTCAGAGATCATGGACTTAGGGGTATTGGCAACAACCAAGTCATTATCTTGATCATTATGCCCAATAACTGCCAATGTTGGCAGGTTCGTTGCATTCTCCAAATCAATTTTATTTATGATCCTATCATTAAAATATATCAACAGAAAAACGATCAAACTTGATATCGCCAACCCAAATAAAATGTTAGATCCATAGATCTTAGACTTAATAGGACCAACAAAAGAAATTCTGTAAGGTGTTGCCCAATCCAAGACTTGGGCATTTGGGACATTTGAGCCTTTAGCAATACTCGCCTCCGCCTTTTTTGTCAGCAAATACGTATAAAGATCATTATTTAGCTTATAATCTCTTTGAATATTAATAAACTCTCTTTCAGCATTAGGAACTGACTTCATCTTAGATTCAATAAACGAGATTCCCTCTTGCACGCGTTTTAAATCACTTTTTGTTTTCATTAAAGCAGATCTGATATTTTCAACCAAGATTTGTTTGGATACTTCAATCTTCTTATTCAACAGTATCCATTTTTCGTTAGTTGCTGTTAGGTCATTTTGCACATCCAGTTTTACACTATATTGATTTATTAACTCAACCAATAAGCTGAATAACACACTATTCCTATCAATAAAATTAGGAACGATAATACCACTTGCATCATCATTTTCTTGGATATAGCTAATAAGCTGCTCGTAATAAACTATATTAAATTCAATATCAATCTTCTCCTTTTCAAGTTTAGTGATTTCAGGTACCAATTCCTCTCCTGCAAGACTAATTCGTTCCTTGTTGCTTCTAGATTTAAAGCGTTCCAATTTATTCTCCGCTAATATTAAGGTATCTAATATGTTATCTATCTGTTCCTCTACGAAGGAAACAACATTGGAAGCAATCTGATTATTCTTTTCAAGTCCATAACCTATATAAACATCTAAAAATTTGTTAATAAAATCGATCTCTTTATAAATACTATTTCCTGTTCTTGAAACTGTTAATATGGAAGACTCTTCTTTTTCCAAGCTAATCCCCAATCCACCTTGGTAGTTGATCGCAAGCTGGTCAGGGTTGTTTATAACAAAGCTATATAGATTAGCATCAAATGGAGTGGTAAATGGGCCATTAAGAGAGATATTTAGAATATTCCCCTTAAGATTTATTGGTTTCCTAAACGGTTGCTCCTTCCAATCATAATCACCATTATTTTTTGTTCCCACGGCATAGTTGTCATCTGAAAGTATCTTCAGGTAATAAGTTTTATTATAAATTCTGCTATTAATGATAGTATCAAAACTGACCTTAAATGGAGAATTCCTGTACATCTCTGTAACCTTGATGTTTCCTATACCATAATAAAACACCTTAAACTCAGGTAATTCATCTATTACCTTTCTCATTAACGGGAAAGACCTAATCGAACCAATCTCGTTTACCAAACGATTCCTGGTACTCACCAGCTCCATTCCAGGCAAGAAAAATTCCTGACCCCAGGATGTGTATTCATCTTTAACCATGATTCTGGCATCCACCTTATATACTGGAACACTATACCTCACCTGATAAAAAGCTATCCCAACTCCAAATAATGCACCAATAATAAGCAAATACCAATAGCGCAATGCCTTGATACCAAACTGCAAATAATTAAAACCTGTATTTTCTATATTATTCTCCATACAAATAAGAATGTCTTATCTTACAAAAAGGATGTGAAATTAATCATTTTATAGCCACTAACCAGAACTTTCAAATTGAAATTTCGCAGTCCTCTCTCAGGAGACATGCCTTATACTAAAATTACCTACCCTTCTACGGAAGTTAAACTATAATGATACAATTTATTACTGCCTTAGGACTAGATCTGAAAACATGCCATTATTTTCCTTTCAGAAAACAAAGAGTAAAAATCCTCGTATTTTCCATAGATATCATCTTAAAGGCAATTAAATAATTATATTTGTTTTTGGAGTAAGCAATAGTTTGCAACCTTATGGTTGTGTTTTACGTCTATATTATTACCTAGGTTTGATGAACTTACATGCTGCACTTTAAATTTTTTTGATTATTATGAAGAAAATTGATTTATTCTATACCCTACTAATCTTTACATTTCCGGTTTTTACCAAGGCCTATTCCCAAGATGCCGCAACTTTTATTACAACCGACCAAAATACCTGGCAGGATGCTATATGGACTGAGGTAGTTTCTTCCAAATGCCCTACCCCTCCTTGTGATGTAGATGGAATTCCAGATGCTGATGACGATGTAACTCTTCAGCCAGGTGCTGATATTGAAATTGGGCAGAATCAAGCTTGTAATGATATGACAATTCAAGATGATGGGACCTTCACCCATATGCTTATAAATGATGGTTTCATACTTACTGTTAATAATAAATGTATTCTTGAAGATACTGGAGATGATTCTTTTATTTCATTAGACATTGAAGGCACCTTACAGGTTTCAAATATTTTTGATGCACAGGCTGATAATGCTTCATATTCTTTTGCAAATTGGGAAATTAACATTCCATCTACTGGCACCCTGGATTTAAATTCAACTAGCAGTAATAAATTCTGGATTGAGAGCACCTCATCAAATGGCATTATCACGTGTGACGGTACTATTGACGCAGAAGGAACCTTCTGGCTTTGGGGAAAAAAGGGGTCTGCTATAGAATTTAATTTAAATAGCACAGGTGTTGTTACGTGTGCAAGAGATTGGGCACAATACATCTATGATGCAAGTACAATGGTAACAACCAATATTAATGGTGGGCTATTAGACGTTGAAGATGAAGTTAAATTTGGCAAGAATACCGCTGCGTCCCAAACAAGCAATTTGATTGATATGAATAATTCATTTATTCCTGAAGTTTCTTGTAAAAAAATTACATTTCCTAATAAGGGAACTATCTTTAATTCTGCTGTTTTCCCAAGTAATTTTACTTTCGATGTTAGTTTCAGCTTTAGCCTTCCAAATGACCCAAATCTCAAATTCCATAATCTTATTATTGAAAATGGTGTGTCTGTAGAATTGGGTGCTAATTTGGCTGCTACTAATTTATTAGGAGATTTGGATATTCGTTCTGGTGGTTCTTTCTCAACATCTTTAGCCAATTATACCTTAGATGTTATTGATGATATTATTAATGCCGGCACGCTCACATTAAGCGGAGTAACATCAGCAAACAACCTTAATAATACCAGTTCACTTACCCAATCAGCAACCATTACCCTGGCAGGCAACTATTCAAACTCCTTAACTCATAATGCTTCAGCAAACATGGATATTGCGGGCAACTTTACCAATACAGGTACCTATACCTCAACGGGCAGCAACATCAACTTGGAAGGAAACTGGAACAATTCTGGCACATACACCTATAATGCTGGTGATATTGTTTCATTTGACGGGTCATCTAATAGCACGATTACCGGAACTACTGATTGGTATGTTTTAAATGCTAATAACTCGGGGGGTGTTACTGTTAGCAGTGGCAATCAAAATATATACTTCGCTCTGGATATTGACCAAGGTGCATTTGATGCCAATAGCAACACGGTAACACTTATCTCCGATGCAAGTGGAACAGCAGTTTTATCTGATATTGGTACTGGCTCCTACTCGGGAAACCTTACTGTACAAAGATTTGTAAATGAAGGCAATGGTTGGTATTTATTGGCCTCACCCCTAACTGGAGCAGATCTTGAGGACTGGAATGGCGAATCAGATATGACAGGTTTTACAGGAACGGAACTTCCTTCCTATTCATTTAAGTCTGTACAATATTATGATGAAACAGTATTAGATGTTAAGGATTCCGGATATGTGGTACCAGGTAATACAAGTGATATAATTGTTAACGGAAGAGGTTATTGGATGTACATTGCAGATGACAGCAAAGGGTTGATGCCAAAAACTCTTGATGCAACATCTAGTCCAGCCACAGGCCAGAAAGTTATTAGCTTAACTTTTAGCTCTTCAGGAACTGCAGCAGAGGATGGATGGCATTGTATTGGCAATCCCTATGCATCCACTGTGAACTGGGATAATGTAACAAAGACCAATGTAAATGGAAATTCTTGTTACGCTTTAAATACTGCTGGAGGTTATACAACTTATTCGGGATCTGGCGGAGACCTGATTGCAAGTGGTGAAGCGGTCTGGGTGCAGGTCAATGCTACCGGTAGCGTTACCTTTGACGAAAATGATAAATCTGGTGGTGCAGATCCTTATAACAATAAGATGCAACAGGGAGGTGAATTTGACCCTCAATTAAAGCTTCTTCTTACAACAAACAGCTACACAGATGTAGCACATATCAGGTTCCACGATAGTGCTTCTACAGGGTTTGAGCCTAAATATGACGCATATAAACTGAACGATCTGTATGGTACGCTGACAAACATCTCCATGCTTGCCGATACTACCAATGTAGCTGTAAATACGCTCCCTTCTAATGTTAGCTTAGCAACTATTCCTATTCGAACATATAAAGTATACCCAATGAGCGCCATTGATACTTGTTTGTTGGAAATACTGGGAGGAAGCGAGCTGGCAAGCAATAATAAATGTGTCTTTTTTGAAGATATTCTAACCGGAGATTATTTCAAAATAGTCTCAGATACGACATATACATTTACTCTAGCTGATACGACTGATGTTCCCAGGTTTTTTATCCATGTAAGCACCCCATTATCTATTACTTCTTCTGATGAAACTTGCTATGGAATTAATGATGGAAGTATCATAGCACTAGGAAATGGTCCAGGACCATTTGATTATGTTTGGGAAGATGCAAACGGAGATATCATACAGGAATCATACAACCTGATTGGAGCTGATACATTAACCAATATTGGTGCTGGAAGCTATACTGTTACAGTAAGCAATAATTCACTTTGTGGTGAAGTTTCCAGGGTTATTGACATTTCCTCACTTGAAGAGATAACCTTATCTGTATTAGCAACAGATTTATTGTGTAATGGAGATGTTAATGGTGATGCTACCGTAACTGCTAATGGGGGTATAGCTCCTTTTACGTATTTGTGGGATTCAAGTGCAGGAGGCCAAATAACAGCTGCTGCTACAGGACTAGCAGCAGGCACCTATTCAGTATCCGTTACAGATGCAAACAGTTGTGTTGAATCACAGCAGGTTACTCTGTATGAGCCCAACCTAATGGTTTCAAGTTTTGCGGCTGGATCAGATACAACTTATTTATCTAGTGGTGGAGTTGTTAATTTCAATAATACCTCAACAGGAGCCTCATCCTATTACTGGGAGTTTGGTGATGGTGGCAGTTCTACAGACATTTCTCCCTGGAATATGTATTCTACAAGTGGCAATTACTCCGTGATGCTTGTTGCATTTGATGGAAACAGCTGCTATGATACAAGTTATTATGAAGTTAATATTCTTGATGAACCAGTTTCAGTGAATGATTTTGCACAACTTAATAGTAACATTAGAGTTTCACAAGATGAATATGGAGCAATTGTTGATTTTGAATTCCTGAAGGCAACTCCGGTAATGATTTCACTTTTTACAACCCTTGGTCAAAAGGCCATTCACAACAAATCATTGACAGTTAGTGTTGATAGGGTACGAATTGATTTGGCAAACGAATCCAGTGGAATCTATTTCATAAAGATCAGTACTCCAACAGGGACAGTAACCAAAAGAATATATTTCTAATAGGGCAAATATTTTTCTGGTTTATCCAATAACATAGAAATCAGTAATCTGAATAATAATATCATGTCAAAAATATAACTATTTTTGCCAAGATTTATGATCAGAGAAGAGGATAAATGAAAAGATTTCTTTTTACGTCTATTATCATTGTTGTATTAATCAACATAATTCCAGAATCTTCCAAGGCTGCTGGTGGCCCTCCCCTTCCTCCAGGTGGTGGTGGTGGCCCTCCTTGTGGATCACCATGGGGCTGCGTACCTATTGATGGCGGGATCGGATTCTTGCTTGCTGCCGGGATTGCATATGGTGGGAAAAAAGCATACAAGACATTTAAAGAAGACAAATAGAATAGACTCTCTCATTTACCTGGCATTTATCGTCTCGTATGGATATATCTTTTAGAAATCCTCTATTTGTTTTTTTAATTAAAGCTTTGCTTCTTTATCTTGCCTGGACGGCCTTTTATGAGCTTTGGTTACATCCGAATAAAGAAATAGAATTGCTAGTAGTTTCAAATATTTCCTGGATTGCAAATGGAATTATCGAATTACTGGGATTTGAACTTATAGTGCCTGAGGTCCTTTATAAATATGAAAAAACTGTTGGGATTGATGGTACTCATGGCTTATTTGTTTCTGATTCTTGTTCAGGTATAACATTAATGGCTCTTTTTACTGGATTTATTATTGCATACCCCGGAAAACTACTAAGGAAGCTTATCTTCATCCCCATTGGAATCTTTACAATCCATATCATTAATATATTGAGAATTGTTGGACTTTGCATTGTGCTAAAGCATTCTCCAGAATCTTTCGATTTCAATCATCATTACACTTTTACACTTGTGGTTTATGCTTACATATTTTTACTCTGGGTAATATGGACAAACAAATATGCAAGCAATCCCCAAAGAGTTCTTTAGCTCGGTCTATGGCTAATTGCTCGATCTCA
>DTSC01000404.1 GCA_012965625.1 Flavobacteriales bacterium
GGAAGATCAGAAAGGTGGTTGAGATCCTTCACAAACAATATCCCGGATTGATTGTTGATGGGGAAGTTCAGGCAAATTTTGCGCTAAATAAAAGGCTAATGAATGAGCAATTTCCTTTCTCTGAATTAGCAGAAAAATCAGCAAATACCTTGATCTTTCCAAACCTTTTATCAGGTAATATTGCTTACAAGCTAATGCAAGAGATGGGTGAGGCAGAAGCTATTGGGCCAGTTTTATTAGGCATGAGAAAAGCAGTTCATATACTTCAAATGGGAAGCAGCGTGAGAGAAATTGTGAACATGGTAACAATAGGTGTAATAGATGCCCAATCAAAAAAGTAATCAATTTTTATTATAATTATATTTTCGGATGATTACCCACATAAATGGAAGACTAGTTGAGAAAAACCCTACTTATGTTATAATAGAATGTAATGGGATAGGTTATTTTTTGAATATATCTCTTACCACCTATTCTAAATTGCCTGAAGACGAAAGCTGTAAATTATACACCCACTTTTCTGTAAAAGAAGATGCCCAAACTTTATATGGTTTTGTTGATTTGGCAGAGCGAAACTTATTCCGGCATTTAATATCAGTTTCAGGCGTAGGACCTAGTACAGCCAGAATGGTTTTGTCCTCTATGGACTCAGCCGAAATACATAATGCAATATTAACTGGAAATGTAGGATTAATACAAAGTGTTAAAGGAATTGGGGCAAAAACAGCACAAAGATTAATTCTTGATTTGAGAGATAAATTAGCAAAGGAAGATCTTGATGTGGAATCAACCATAAGTTCTTTGCAAATAGACAATAATTCATTTACGGATGCGTTATCAGCCTTACAAATGCTGGGATTTGCAAAAAATGTCGCAGAGAAGGCTATTGGCAAGGTGCTTAAGGCAGAAGGAAACAATTTGTCAGTTGAGCAACTGATAAAATTAAGCCTAAAGAACGTATAATTGCTTAATCATAAGCATTAGTTAATATCCCTGCATAGTTTTCCCATAGTGACAGGGCTTGCAAATCCATTTTTTAGAGAAAATTGAAACGAATAGCAAAAAATACCCTGGCTATAATGGCCTTGTTTTGCCTTTTAACAATGGCAGACAAGCGAAGCCATTTTTCGTTTTCAAAAACAAGCATCTCTGGATTTGCCCCATTTTTAATGGATGAAGACAGCACGGAAGAAAATAAAGCTTCACCAGATTCCAGCGATGAAATAACCTTACCCTTTCCATTTGAAGATAATGGCCAATATGGCTCATCGGCAAACCCCCTATATCTTAGCACTCCTTCAAATATTAAATCTACTGTTGAGTATGATCCCATAACTGGGAATTACAATACTGAGCAAAAAATAGGAGAGGACTATTATCGCAATCCCTCGTACCTGACTTTTGAAGAATATCAGGATTATGATATGGATAAAGCGCTTAAAGAATATTGGTATCAAAAAACTCAATCAGAAAGTTTTGAGAGCCAAAGAGCAATTATTCCAAAGATAAGTTTTGGAAGTGAAGTTGTAGACAGGATATTTGGTGGCAGCACTGTCGATATTAGGCCTCAAGGATCTGCTGAGCTAACCTTTGCAATTAAAACTAATAAAACAGATAACCCAGCATTACCTGAGAAAACACGCAAGACCACCACCTTTGATTTTGATGAAAAAATCCAGATGAGTGTTACTGGTTCTATTGGGGATAAACTTCAGCTAACTACCAACTATAATACAGAAGCGACATTTGATTTTGAAAATAAAATGAAATTGGAGTTTTCTGGTCAAGAAGATGAAATAATAAAAAAGATTGAGGCGGGAGATGTTAGTTTGCCTCTTTCAGGATCATTAATTACGGGCAGTCAAACACTTTTTGGGATTAAAACGCAACTGCAGTTTGGGAAACTGATAGTTACAAGTGTTTTTTC
>DTSC01000405.1 GCA_012965625.1 Flavobacteriales bacterium
TTTTAACGCGTCCATAAAAACCCCTGGCTACGCCAACAGGTTTTGATCTTGTCGGGATGGGGAGATTAGAACCCCTGGTCTCCGCTGCTATATAAATTAGTTTTTATGATTAGGGTTTTGGCGATTCAGATAATTCAATCTGCTTGTTTCAATGTCTTTCATTGCTTCATGACAAGCTTTGGCAGACTCCTGATCACCATTCAGCTTATATAGTTGAAGAAATTTATAATAATATGCAATTAGGCGATCATATTTATTCTCCATATTTAGCTCACTGTCACTTTTGGCGAAGTACTTTATATAAGCCTCGTAGAGCATGCCGGATTCTAGTGTCATGCTTCTCTCCATCAGTATGAGAGCGTTAAATTGATTCCAGCGACAATGAAAGTCATATTGGTTTGGGAATGCGACATTATTGAAACGAAGATTTTTGAAAGTTGAATTATAAATGTTGAAAAGCTCTAAACGAACGTTGTCAAAACTTGCGGTTACATCAATATTGCTGGATTCTATTACCAACCGGTTGATATTGTGAAAGTCCAGCCCATTTTCTTGATCTGGATCAGCAGTTACCTGGAGGTTCTTAACCCTTACTGTACCAAAGTCTCTAAACCAAAGCCAAGTCTGTAATTTGGTCATGTTGGGATCTTTCCCAGATTTACTGATAGGCATCTCTATCTTTGAATCTGATAAGGTGAGATGCGATTGATTAAGTAATTGTTTGTCACCTGATATATAAAGTCCTTGGGATATCACTGAATGGCTGCCAATTTCAACATTTCTGATCTCTGATAACCTAAGCCCGTTCTCAAAGGTACAGTTGCGGAAATTTATATCTTCTATACTGCCATTGTTTTCAATATTGAGTTGCCTTTGAAATGTTAATCCTATTAACCGTAACACTTCCTCTATTTTATTAAATGTCCAGTCTACTTGATCTTGATGATGGACGCTAGCAGCATCATCCAAAAAAGTAAACGAGACATTCTTTAATGTTATCTGAGGCTTAATAATTGGGTTTTTACTAAGCAAGCTAAGAACTCTCATCCTTGAACTGCTGTCCACTTCTACACTTGAATTTTTCAATAGGTAAATAGTGTCCGTAGAAGAGACTATATCCTGCCACATTTCAAAGTAACTTATTACAGGTTTTTCCTGGCTCCAGCTTCTGGTAATGTTAGCAGTTGTAAGAAATAAACACAATAAAATTTTAATACAATTTCGTAGCATAGTTTTATAATTTTTAATATTCCTCTATTATTTCTTGCAATGTTAGTCTGTGGCAGCCAGGGCTAGTTCTGGATACCCACTAATTTATCCACTATTTCACTTACACTCTGTATGGAGGTAGTGTGCTCAATAGAAGGCCCTGCGCACCACAGCGTTTTATAGGTGCTGCTGAATGCTGCCTTTTCAATTGATTTCATCCCTTTCAAAAAGGTGAACATCTTTACCCACTTTTTGAGCTTTTTGTTCTTGCTCAGCACTTTTTCCAGCCAGTTTTGCTCTGTGCCTACCTTTTGCACATAAGGGGTATTGATGACCGTACAGGGTGTTCCTGATATTTTATTGGTCAGCACAATGTCGTCCTTGCCATATTCCACACAGGCATTTTTGTAATCGTCGCTAATTTCTGACTCGTGGCAGGCAATGAACGGACTGCCTATGGAGAGCCCAGCTGCCCCCATGGCCATTATTTTGTCCACCCCTTCCTTTGTTCCAATACCCCCGGCAGAGATGATGGGAAGGTTGCAGCTGCTTTTGAGCAAGGGGATAAGGTCTACCGGCTTGTGTGGGCCGGCATGGCCTCCTGCAATGCTGTTAACGGCAATAACTGCGTCTGCCCCAAGCTCTTCCACCTTTTTAGCATAGGTCTCTTCCACCACATCGCAAAACACCTTGATCCCTGCTGGCTTGCATTTTTCAATGACCTCCTTTGGGCTTCCCAGCGAGGTGATGATAAAATCTACCTTCAGCTCTACGCAGGTTTTTAGTTGCTCCCGCATCCTTATGTTGGACTTGTTCACGATCAGGTTCACCCCCAGGGATCCGTTGGCCTTTTCCCGCATTTCCTTTAACGCTGCCCTAAAAGCTTTATCTGTCCTGAAGTTAAGGGCAGGGATTCCTGCAGCAACCCCGCAATTCATAGCTGAAACCATCATGGCAGTATTGGTTACCAAAAACATGGGTGCCATGATAATCGGGTGCTTGATATCAAGTAGGTCTGTCAGTTGTGTATTCATTTTTATTGGTTTTCAATGGCATGACTGTTTTCCGAGAACTGGGGTGCTACCTTAAGCTCTTTGGATCCTTTTTCATAGGCATAGAAACCCTGGCCGGATTTGACGCCAAGGTCTCCTTCTTTTACCAGGTCCTGCAAAACCTGGCTGGGTGCATATTTGGAATTATTGAAGCCTTCATGGAGCACCTCCATGATGGACAAACAAACATCCAGTCCGATAAAATCGGCCAGCTGTAGTGGGCCCATAGGATGTGCCATTCCTATCTTCATGACCGTATCGATCTCTTCAACACCGGAAACCCCTTCCTCCAGGGAAAGGATCGCCTCATTGATCATGGGCATCAATATCCTGTTGGCCACAAATCCCGGAAAATCATTTACCTCAACGGGTATTTTGCCCAGATCCTTAGAAAGGTCCATGACCTTTTGGGTAGTGTCAACACTGGTTTCTTTTCCGTTGATCACCTCCACCAGCTTCATTATGGGTACAGGGTTCATGAAATGCATCCCAATTACTTTTTCAGGCCTCTTGGTGGCGGCACCAATCTTTGTGATAGGGATGGAGGAGGTGTTGCTCGCCAGGATGGTTTCGGGCTTGCAAATGGCATCCAGGTTTTTGAAAATACTAAGCTTGATCCCTTCATTTTCTGTGGCTGCCTCTACCACCAGGTCTGCGTCTCTTGCGGCTTCGGTGTCCGTATGGGTTGTGATCTTGCCCAACGTAGTTTCTTTGTTTTCCTGGGTGATCCTTTCCTTTGCCAACAGCCTGTCTAAGTTCCTTTCAATAGTGCCAAGGGCCTTGTCCAGCTGCTCCTGAGAAATGTCGATAAGGTTAACCTGGTATCCTGATTGGGCAAATACATGGGCAATTCCATTCCCCATGGTACCTGAGCCAATTACTGCTATGTTTTTCATTTTATAATGGTTGATGAATTATGATGCTGCAAAGCACGGCTATAATTTTAAATTTATCAATGATCATTTGAAGTACAATTCAAAATCTCCGTGCTTGTGAAATTATCTACCAGCTCCCTTAAGTACTGTCATAATGGTATAAATGAGGATTTTGAAATCTACGATAAGGGACATGTTCTCAATATAGATGATATCATACCTGAGCCTTTCAATCATTTGTTCCACGTTTTCGGCATAGCCGAACTTTACCTGGCCCCAGGAGGTTATGCCTGGTTTAACCTTTTGTAAATGCACATAATGGGGTGCAAGCTTCACTATTTTGTCTATATAAAATTGTCTTTCAGGCCTTGGGCCTACTAGCGACATATCACCTTTAAGCACGTTGAAAAACTGAGGGATTTCATCCAATCGGATCTTTCTCATAAACCTGCCGAATGGAGTAATCCGGCTGTCTATTTTGCTTGACAATGCTGGCCCAGAACTTTCTGCCTCTACACACATAGAGCGAAATTTGTATATTACAAATGGCTTTCCATGAATTCCAATACGTTCATGCGTATAAAAAACTGGCCCCTTAGAAGTAAGCCGAACGCAGAATGCAGTGAGAATAAATATCGGAGAGCCTATCGTTAATGCCAAAAATGAAACAAAAAAGTCAATCATCTGTTTTGCAGATTTTTGCCAGATAGGCATGATATCACGGGAGATCTCTATAAGCGGTGTTCCATAAATGGAGCTCATCTTTACTGAGCCAGACAAGATATCATACATGTCTGGTGTGATCTTAACGATGGTTTTCCTTTGTTCCAGCCTGGTAAGTATTTTTTTAATATTAACGTGTTCAGAGGATTCAATGGCTATTAAGACTTCTTCTATTTCAAATTTGTCAATAATAGACAAGATATCATCTGTTCCTCCAAGATGAGGAATATGCTCTTTGAGGGCATTACCGTTGTTTCCGTTGATGTGAACAAAACCTAAAAATTTATTTCCTGCTGAGCGTTCAGCATTTTCGATTTCAATAAATGTTTCATAAGCCTTATGGTTACTGCCTACCAAGAGGGTATTAAAGCCGATGATCCTATTATGGATCTTATATGCAGCATAGCTGGTAAGTAAGAATCTTGGAATAAAGGTCAGGATAAAATGAAAGCATAACAGTGCAGAAAAGGTTTTGTAATACTGTTTGTAAGATGCCACCTCATCATCCAAAAGCAAGGCAAAGAATATAAATATTACTCCAATGATTGAAATAAATATTGTTTGACCCAATTCCTTTAGCCTGGATTTCCTGTAAATAGTTTTATAAGTGCCTGTAATGGTATATAGAATGACCCAGAATATTGGTATTGCAATGACCCCAAAGATAAAACGCTCGTCAAATTGCAAGATCGTCTTTTCTATATTTAGTTTTCTGTATGCATAGAATAATGCCCAGGCGGAGCTGGCAGCTAAAATATCTGCCAACAAGTATTTTATAACCTGCAACTTCCTATTCATCAGTCGTGAATCAATTTAATATTGTCTAAAGTAATCGCACCTAAGGTGTTGCCAGCATCTTTGTTGCCTGAAAAGTAAAGCTCATAAGAAAGTGCATCAGAATGGGATTTGATGTAGTCTGTATAGTTAATATAGATCTTGTTCCATCCTTCTGTTGGGTATAAGGTAATATAGGTATTGATTTTTTTAGATCCGTTAAAGGTATTCTTTAAAAGGCCCACAGAAAATGAATTGTTACAAGCATAGGTTAGCTCGAGAAAAACACGAGAACCATAGGGAAGGGTGTATTGTTCATTATTAGTTGCTATTTCAAAATAGCTATGGTCACCATCTAAATAAATTACTGCTGATTGGTCACCAAGAACAGAGAGAGTATCCATGGCTTTTAATATAATTCCAGTATCACTTGCACTTGCTGGCTGAAAAATGCTTCCAATCTCAAAATCCTCTGTCATTTCAAACGTGATTCCAGTGAAGTATTTGATATCAGGGATTATTTCTGTACTTAATCCTCTGATAAGTTTTTCTGTAGTGGTGTAAAAATCATAAAACTGATACTCATTTCTTACCGTGTTAAAGCCATCAGTTTTGATGCCGGCACGGATCTTTATTTCATGGCTTCCTCCATATAAAACCGGAAATTTTGCTGGTAATTCATAGGTGCCAATTGCATTATCATCTACATAGACCCAAACGTCTTTAATATTATGGTGTGGCGACCCTTGCAGCGAGTTCGTGGTATGGGTAATTGCATTAATCTCAATATAGGAGGGTATCTCAGCTTTATAATCAAAGGTGTTGCAACTTATCAATCCGCAAAGAATTGCGGCTATTAGGATGATGATTGGTAGATATGTGGGCTTGGTTATTATCAAGGCAATTACCAGTAAAGTTGTGAAACGCTAGTGGTGTTTAATTATTGTATAGAAGTCAATTATAAAATATCCTCGGTTAAGGTTAGGCGATCGAGGATAGTGTGTGCGACTTCAAGCGCCCTGTGTCCATCTTCAATTGTAACTTTAGGTTTGGTATTGTTTTCTATTGATTCAGCTAAACATTCAAGTTCCAGCTTGATGGAGTTGATTTTTTCAATTTTCGGGTTTTCAAAATAGATCTGTTTCTTGCCTTTTTTATTTCCTGAGTCTATTACTATTGCATAAGGATCTTTTTCTGTTTCAGCATCAGCAGGCCGTAATTTAACGAGATTTACCTTCTTGTCTAAAAAATCTATTCCTATATAGGCATCTTTTTGAAAGAACCTAGATTTTCTCATAGCCTTTAAAGAAATACGACTAGCAGTTAGGTTTGCAACGCAGCCGTTGTCAAATTCAATACGGGCATTCGCAATATCAGGGGTATCACTTACCACAGCTACACCGCTTGCCGAAATTCTCTTTATATTAGACTTAACGACACTTAAAACAATATCTATATCATGGATCATAAGGTCTAAAACTACAGGAACGTCTGTGCCTCTGGGGTTAAATGGAGCCAGGCGGTGCGTCTCTATGAACATTGGGTCGGAACAATAAGGTTTTGCAGCCAAGAATGCCGGATTAAATCGCTCCACATGGCCTACCTGGACTTTTACATCAGCTTCTCTGGTCAACTCGACTAATTCAGCAGCTTCTTCTAGCGTATTTGTCACCGGTTTTTCAATAAAAATGTGTTTTGATTTTTTTAAAGCCTTTACAGCACAGTCATAGTGCGATAGGGTAGGGGTTACAATATCAACAACATCTACATTTTCAATTAATTCATCGATGGAATTAAAGGAAAGCACATTATGGTCTGCAATAACGGTCTTTGTATGTTCCTCATTATGGTCAAAGAATCCAACAAGGTCATACTTAGGGATCTCTTTAAGCTGCTGGAGGTGAATCTTTCCCAGATGTCCGGCTCCAAGTACTCCAATCTTGATCATAGGTAAGTTTCTTCAGATTAATAATT
Source organism: Flavobacteriales bacterium (assembly GCA_012965625.1). Classification (GTDB taxonomy): domain Bacteria; phylum Bacteroidota; class Bacteroidia; order NORP154; family NORP154; genus UWMA-0041. Next base: position 6,608 of record DTSC01000405.1, read on the forward strand.
GAGCAAAAATACAAATAAGACACTTATTAATGTTATTCCTTTTGTTTATTCAATATTGCTTCAAATATCCTATGAAAAATTTGATAATTTTACTCCCACTTTAATTTATGATTTCGTTGAAAGATACCTATAAACATAAAGGCCTCAGGAAGATGCTGGTGCAAACCCTGAAGCAGAAAGGAGTTCAAAACATAAGGGTGCTGGCTGCAATTGAAAAAATACCCAGGCATTTTTTTTATTGATAACGCCTTTGATAACCTTGCCTACACAGACAAGCCATTTCCAATTGATTGTGAACAAACAATCTCTCAGCCATATACCGTTGCTTTCCAATCAGAATTATTAAAAGTTAATAAAGGCGACAAAGTGCTTGAAATTGGTACAGGCTCTGGCTATCAGTCTTGTGTCTTATTGGAATTGGGTGCTAAGCTGTTTACCATTGAGAGGCATAAACCACTATACAACAAGGCCAGGTCCTTTTTACCCTCTATAGGATATAATCCAAAATTCTTTCATGGGAATGGTTATTTAGGGCTGCCAAACT
>DTSC01000406.1 GCA_012965625.1 Flavobacteriales bacterium
GCAGAGCTGGAAACCCTTGGCGAGCTTACAAAAATCGCATGGGCTCACGACGTACAGGTAATGATCGAAGGACCTGGGCATATTCCAATGCATATGATTAAAGAGAATATGGACAAGCAACTTAAAGTTTGTAAAGAAGCTCCGTTCTATACCCTCGGACCTCTCACAACTGATATTGCACCTGGATATGACCACATTACTTCAGGCATCGGTGCAGCTATGATTGGATGGTATGGCTGTGCAATGTTATGCTATGTTACACCAAAAGAACATTTGGGGCTACCGAATAAAAAAGATGTTAAAGATGGTGTGATTACTTATAAGATCGCTGCACATGCAGCAGACCTTGCCAAAGGGCATCCTGGTGCGTACAACAGAGATAATGCATTGAGTAAGGCAAGGTTTGAATTCAGGTGGGAAGACCAATTTAACTTGTCATTAGATCCTGATACTGCAAGAGAATATCATGACGAGAACCTACCATCAGAAAATGCTAAAGTAGCACATTTTTGTTCTATGTGCGGGCCTCATTTTTGTTCAATGAAAATTACTCAAGATGTTCGTGACTATGCTCGTAAAAAAGAAATTGATCAGAAAGAAGCACTGGAATTAGGCCTTAAAGAAAAAGCAAAAGAATTTGAATCAGGTGGTGGTAAAATATATGTTTAATAAATTGACAAATAAGAGAAAGTTCTTATGAAGGTAATTGTATTATCAACGAGCAAAAAATATGATGATGAAGAACAGATTGTAAGTGAAATGTTTAAACAAGGATTACAGTACTTCCACCTGAGAAAACCCAATTTTTCAAAATCTGCAATGATGAATTACCTGGATGCCATCCCAAAAAAATATCACAATAGAATTGTCTTGCATTCAAAGCATAGTCTTGCCAAAACATATAATGTTAAAGGAATACATTTAACAAAAAAACATCGGCAAAGAGTGCTTAGAACATGGTGGCAGATCAAACAAATAAAATCAAATAAACCAAATTTAATAATCACCACTTCATTTCATTCTCTTGAAACGATAACAGGAAATAAAAATAATTATAATTATGTTTTTTTAAGCCCTGTCTTTGATAGTATTTCAAAAAAAAACTATCAAGGCAAATTCAATGATAGCAATTTAAAATTAGTATTAGATAATTTAAAGACAAAGGTAATTGCTCTTGGAGGCGTAGATATTACAACTATAAAAGAGGTCCAAGAAATGGGGTTTGATGGGATGGGATTTCTTGGAGGTATTTGGAAAAGCACAAATCCTCTTGCCCAGTTCATAAATGTTAAAAAAGAATGCGAGAGAAGAAATTTGTCCTTAGCCTAGCGGGATTAGACCCTTCTGCTGGGGCCGGACTGCTTTCAGATATTAAAACTTTTGAGGCCAATAATACCTATGGCTTAGGGGTTTGTACAGCAATTACTTTTCAAAATGAATCAAAAATTGATGGGGTTTCTTGGGTTCCATTTACAGATATACAAAAACAATTGACTCCGATATTTAAAACCTATACAATAAATTTCGTTAAAATTGGCTTGATAGAAAATATTAAAACCTTTTCAAAATTAATCGATGTATTAATGAAGCTTAACCCAGCCATCAGGATTGTCTGGGACCCAATAATTAAAAGCAGCTCCGGATATGAATTCCATAAAAGAACCAATAAACAAGAAATAAAAGATGTATTAAAAAACATTTTCCTCTTTACTCCCAACTTTGAAGAAATGAGCACCTTTTTCCCTAATGAGAAGCTTGAAGACATTTGTAAACAACTTGGAACCACTACTGCTGTTCTTTTGAAAGGTGGCCATGGACCAGGAAGCACAGCAAAAGATCTGCTATTTTATAATGGGTCAGAAATGGCATATGAATCCATAAAGCAAAATACAGAAAAACATGGAACAGGATGTGTTTTGTCATCAGCCATTACTGCATCTCTTGCAAAGGGATTTGATCTTGAAGAAGCGTGTCAAAAAGGGAAAATATTTATCAACTCATTCTTGTCCAGCACAGAAACTTTGCTGGGCTACCATCATTTGGAAAATGAAGAAACACATCTCTAATTTTCAGTATATTAGTGATAGTCTGAAAGATAGCAGTCATGCTATGCTTTCTGAATTAGCATGCCGAGGGGGAGCTAAATGGGTTCAGCTAAGAGTTAAGAATCAAGTTGCATATAAGTGGGAAAAAATTGCTGTTGAAGTACAGAGGGTGTGTGCCAAATACAAAGCCACATTTATTATAAATGATAATGTTGCTCTGGCGAAAAATCTGGATGCTGATGGAGTTCATCTGGGAAAAGAGGATGTCTCTATATCAGAAGCAAGAAGAATCCTGGGACCAAACAAAATCATTGGTGGTTCAGCAAATACCATCCAAGATATTATCAGGCTGGCAAAACACCAAGTTGATTATATTGGATTAGGCCCCTATAAATTTACAAGAACAAAAAATAACTTAAGTCCTGTTTTAGGGTTAATAAAAATCCAAGATATCATTAAGCAGGCTAATCAGTGTCCTGATCTGTCAATTCCTGTAATTGCAATTGGGGGAATTAAATTAGAGGATGTAAACCAAATTATGAAAACTGGTATAGATGGCATCGCCGTTTCTTCGGCCATTAACCATGCGCCTTCACAGGAACTTGCCAGTAGATCATTCGCGGAAAAACTAAATATATATTGTAACAAGAAATTTTATGACAACCAACCTCAATATAGCTGACAAAACCTTCTCTTCCAGATTGTTTACTGGAACAGGCAAATTTAGCTCCAACAGTATAATGAAACAGGCCTTGCTTGAATCAGGGTCGGAGCTAATCACGGTAGCCTTAAAAAGGGTTGATCTCGAAAATAAGTCAGATGATATACTCTTACATTTGGATCACCAACAATTTAGCTTGCTGCCCAACACCTCAGGTGTTAGAACAGCAAAAGAGGCTGTTTTTGCTGCTGAACTTGCAAGAGAAGCACTGGAAACCAACTGGATGAAATTAGAAATCCACCCTGACCCAAAGTATTTGCTTCCAGATTCAGAAGAGACCCTTAATGCTGCAAGAGAATTGGTTAAGTTGGGTTTTGTTGTTTTGCCATATGTAAATGCCGATCCCGTTCTTTGCAAGAAACTTGAAGACATCGGTACAGCAGTTGTTATGCCTTTAGGAAGTCCTATTGGCACCAATCGTGGCCTTGAAATGGAACCAATGATTAAAATTATAATTGAACAAAGCAATATCCCTGTAATAATTGATGCAGGTATCGGAGCTCCTTCCCACGCAGCGCAGGCTATGGAAATGGGAGCAGATGCAGTTTTAGTAAATACTGCCATTGCCATATCTGATAATCCAGTAAAAATGGGCAGGGCCTTTAAGCTAGCTGTGGAAGCGGGCAGAATGGCATTTGAAGCACATCTTGGCGATTTAGCTGGAGAAGCCAAGCCTACAAGTCCTTTAACTGAATTCTTAGATGTCTGATAGCAATACATTTGAACAAGAGATTACCCGATTTTCATGGAATAAGGTGACGGATAAAATCTATGCGAAAACAAGCACACAAGTTGAAAGTGCTTTATCTAAAAAGTATCGGTCTTTGGATGATTTCATGGCCTTGATCTCGCCTGCGGCGGAGCCTTATTTGGAAGACTTAGCACTATTAAGCAGGAAGTCCACACAGCGCAGATTTGGCAAAACAATACAAATGTATATCCCTCTTTATTTATCAAATGAATGCCAAAACATTTGCACTTATTGTGGATTTAGCTATAACAATAAAATCTCAAGGAAAACTCTTTCTGAAACAGAAATTATTAATGAAATAAAGATCATTAAAGGTTATGGATATGACCATATTTTATTAGTTACCGGAGAAGCCAATAATATCGTTGGGGTGGATTATTTAAAGAATGCCATCAATCTAATTAAACCATATTTTTCAAATATCTCCATTGAAGTGCAGCCATTATCTCATGAAGCCTATGAAGATCTTTCCCAATTAGGACTTAACTCAGTTATGGTGTATCAGGAAACCTATAATAAACAAAAGTACAGGTCGTACCATCCAAAAGGCAAAAAATCTAATTTTAACTATCGGCTCAACACACCCGACAGAATTGGAAAAGCAAAAATGCACAAAATAGGGCTGGGGGTTTTATTGGGATTGGAAAATTGGCGAACAGACTCTTTTTTCACTGCATTGCATCTAAAATATTTGGAAAAAACCTATTGGAAAACCAAGTATTCGGTTTCCTTCCCCAGGCTTAGACCAGCAAAAGGAGCTATTAAACCCAATGTAAATATTACCGACAGAGAAATGGTTCAATTAATTTGTTCTTACCGACTCTTTAATGCAGACCTAGAACTATCATTGTCTACCAGAGAATCGGAAGAGTTTAGAAACCATCTAATTGGACTGGGTATAACATCCGTTAGTGCTGGATCAAAAACCAGCCCAGGAGGATACGCTATTGGTTGCTCTGAACTTAAGCAATTCGAAATCTCTGACGAAAGATCACCATACGAATTTTCTGAAGTTGTGAAACAGAAAGGTTACGAACCTGTTTGGAAGGATTGGGATTCATCCATGCAATTATAATTTAATATGCTGTCATCAGAAGAGCTCAAACGTTACAGCCGACATACAATCCTTAAGGAATTTGGGGTTAAGGGCCAGGAGAAGCTAAAGGCCGGCAAAGTGCTGGTTGTTGGTGCTGGAGGCCTTGGCTGCCCTGCTCTGCAGTATTTAAATGCTGCAGGGGTAGGCACCATTGGAATTGTGGATTATGACATTGTGGATGTAAGCAATCTCCAACGTCAGATATTATTTAACAATGAGGATATTGGAATGCCTAAAGCTGTTATCGCAGCTAAAAAGCTCAAGGCTCAGAATCCCAACACTAAGGTTATAGTTTTTAATATAAAACTTGAAAGCAAAAATGCATTAGAAATTATTTCAGAATTTGATGTGGTTATTGACGGAAGTGACAACTTTCCAACCAGATACCTGGTAAATGATGCTTGTGTGATTTTAAATAAGCCATTTGTTTTTGGTTCCATATATAAGTTTGAAGCCCAGGTTTCAGTTTTCAACTATAATAATGGACCCACTTATAGATGCTTATATCCTACCCCCCCCCAACCCAAAAGAAGCACCTAAATGCTCGGAAATAGGAGTTTTGGGAGTGGTTCCAGGAACTATCGGTTGTTTACAGGCTAATGAAACCATAAAGATCTTAACTGGAGTTGGAACCCCCTTATCAGGAAAATTGTTGGTGTTAAATATGTTATGTATGGAAACAACCTTATTGGAACTAACACTTAATAAGGACAACTGCCAAATTACTGAATTAGCTGATTATGACAATTTCTGCCAAACAAATAGTGACAAAGGCAACAGAGAAATAATGCAGATCACAGTACAAGAGTTGAAAACCAAACTTGATCAGAAGGAAGACATTCAAATTATTGATGTTAGAGAAAAACATGAATTCCAAATTTGCAACATAGAGGGCGACCTCATTCCTTTAGGAGAAATACCAGATAGCCTCAATAAAATTTCTAAAGAAAAAATGGTTGTTATACATTGCCACCACGGTATACGTAGCGCTAATGCAATCTTGCACATTAGAGAATCTGCTGGCCATACAAACCTATATAATCTTAAAGGGGGCATAAATGCCTGGGCTACTGAAATTGACCCAGAAATGTCAACATACTGATTCTGTAAGATGAATCGCCTTGCTCATCTCAGACATTAAGGAAAGATCTTTTTCAAGCACATTACCTACAACAATCATATCAGCACCCGCCTTACAGTTCTCAGCAGCCTTTTCAGGAGAAGTTATCCCTCCACCAACAATCAGGGGAATTGAAATATTGGTTTTTACTTCTTTTATCATACTAGTAGAGATCGGAACCTCTGCCCCACTTCCCGCATCCATATAAATTAACTTTAATCCCAATAATTCCCCGGCAATTGCTGTACATGAAGCAATTTCATCCTTGTCTCGAGGTATCGGCAAGGTATTGCTTATATATGCCACCGTTGTTAACTTGCCACTCTCTACCAACATATACCCTGTAGGCATAACCTCTAATCCACTCGATTTTATCTTAGAGGCACTTATTACATGTTTGCCTATTAACAAATCTGGATTTCTCCCTGAAATCAATGATAAATATAGAATCCCATCTGCCTTACTGCTTATTTGAAGGGTGTTCCCTGGAAATAAAACAATGGGGATATTACAAAATGTCCTGATTGATTCTACACATTTGTCAACATTTCCATTTGTTAATATACTGGAGCCTACCAACAAAAAATCAACATTGCAAGACTGGGCTTCAAATGCAATCCTGCCTGCTTCTTCAAGACTCGTTTTATCTGGGTCTATTAAAACGGAAAAGAGCTTGCACCCTTTCCTGGATTGGGCTTGTATATGAGAGTATATATTCATTTTTCTTTAATACAAAGATAGCGCCTTTTATTTATGATACTCTCGCTCCTATTATATATACTAGCATATAATCCTCAATAATCATATATTTTCCAAATACAACTTCACGATATCTGTCTTTTTCAATGTTGCCAGTAAAAGACTGATTTAATTTGTCAAATGAAGAAATAGTCAAATGATTTTTAAAATCCAAGCCCCCTATGCTGTAAAGCTTAAACATCGATTCTTTTGCTCCCCAAACCATATGTTTAAAATCAAACTGGTCTTTTGTGGTTAAGGAATTACATATTTCAATTTCTTGCTGATTCAAAATCTTACTGCCAACTTTGTCTATTTTATCAGAAATTCTTTCAATATCTATCCCAATATTATTAGTCCCGGAAATTATTACTGCTACCATTGAACCTGAATGCGAAACCGAAATCTGTTTTGAAGAATTGGCAATTTGCGGTTTGCCATTTATTGAATAGGCAAATTCTAGCCTGTTATTGCTTCTCAACAAATGGTCCGCCAACAAATAAACACCAATGGACTGTTTCTTCCTTTGAGCGCTTTTATACATTCTTGTTCGCTCTATTACTTGGGACGGAATTTGTTCATGGTTAAAATACCAACTTTCGTTTTCAATAATCTTCCAAATTCCAAATTTGGCACTTTTCTTGATTGTTTTCTCTAGTATAACAGACACGTTTCAGAA
>DTSC01000407.1 GCA_012965625.1 Flavobacteriales bacterium
GTGCATATCCGCCAACACCAATAAAATACAAGCTGTTCTGGCTCCATATACAAAAATCACCCAAATAGGTGTCTGCATGTATCTCAATGGTATCTCCATTTGATACAAGTCCTGCCACATCGCTTGGCTTCGTATAAGTTTGTGCTGGGCCAACAGACCATATTGTAGCATAGGTTACTCCAAAGTAAAGCAGGGATATTATCGTAAAAACTTTCTTCATCATTAATTCTGGTTTAGATAAAAGACGATTAAAAGTAACAATTTATTTGCTCAAAATGGAAATGGGAAATTTTCTGAAAGGCAAGTCTGACAGATTATTTCTAGCCCTTATAGCATATAATGGAAACCTAATTGTAAAAAATGTTAATCAAATAAATTGTTAATTTTGAATAGATTTCATTAAAAAACATGATCAGAAATTACTCAATAATTATCCCAGCATATAACGAAGTAGAATCTTTGGGAAACTTACTAAATGATCTCTCAAAACTTGATGGATGCGAACAAATAATTGTTGTAAATGATGGTTCTACAGATTCAATGGGAGATGTTGTAAAAGGAGAAAATGTAAAGCTGATAAACCATGAAGGAAACCGAGGTTATGGAGCCTCTTTAAAAACAGGTATATTGGCAGCTAAGACAGATTACATTATTACTTGTGATGCTGATGGACAACGCACTCCAATAAGCCTAATGAAAATTGTTGAAGGATGAAATATAACGAGTGTCCAACAATGGAAAAGGTTGCCATTATTATTCCTGCCTATAATGAAGAAGATGCTATAGCAGCATTGATTTCCAATATTCACAAAATCTCAGCGAAAGGGAACTATTCTCTTCACCCAATTGTTATAAATGATTGCTCAACTGATAATACGTTCCAAATTGCTTCCGAACTAAATTGCACTGTATTAAATTTGCCAATTAACCTGGGCATTGGCGGTGCGGTCCAATGCGGATACAAATACGCATATGCCAATGACTATGACTTAGCAGTTAGAATTGATGGAGATGGCCAACATCCGCCAAAAGAAATAGTCAAACTTATTGAAGCATATGAAAAAGGCAAAAATGACATCCTGATAGGTTCGAGATTTTTGGATTCAAGCGGGTTCCAATCAAGTATAATTAGACGATTTGGAATCAAATATTTTCAACTATTGATTCGCCTTTTTTCGGGATTAAAAATCACGGACTGCACTTCTGGATTTCGGTTACTAAACAAGAAGGTTATGGAATTATCAACTGAATATTACCCTGATGAATATCCAGAACCTGAATCAATTATTTTATTTGTAAAAAAAGGAATGCGATTAGGGGAGGTTTCTGTTAACATGATAGAAAGACAAGGTGGGATTTCCTCCATCAATTCCTTTGGATCTGTATATTACTTGGTTAAGGTTAGCTTAGCTATTTTTTTTACTTTTATAAGACTTAACTTTCAAAATAAATAAACATGGAAAAAATACAGATAATTGCAATTACGGTGAGCCTGTTGTTCCTTATTTATATTAGCCACCTTATACTAAAAAGAAAATTGCGTGAAGAATATGCAATCATTTGGATTCTAAGCACTTTTATATTGATTCTATTTTCATTTTGGAGAAATGGACTTCAGATTTTCGCTAAATTATTAGGGGTTGTAGAGGCTCCTAACCTTGTGTTTACAGGAGCTATTTTCGCCATTCTTATTTACCTGCTTCACTTGTCAATAACCGTATCTAAATTGCAGCAACAAAATAAAACTCTTGCTCAGAAAATGGCTATGTATGAAAAAGAAGACAACCTAGAGAAACAGTAAAGTGATAATAAGCCTAAGGATTTGAGCAAGATGGATTCCCAAAAGCACAATATCAAGATTCCGTATTACACGCGGATAATGAACTGGTACAGAAACTCAACTATTTTTTTACCATTCTTCAATCACTTAATCCGTTTAATTCTTCACCTCAAGTGCACAAAAGATAAACATTATATCAACAAAAAATGGAAGGGGAAGGAAAATGAAATTGAGAAATGGTATAAAGACCGAGATATATTTTTCGGATTCTCCAGTATCCGATCAGGTACAGTTTTTATTGCTAACATTCTTGCCACGGAAACCAAAAATGCCCACATTGAACACGAAGCCAATATAGATGACTATTGGCATTATCCAAAAGCCATTGGAAACGATGAAGAAGCCTCGAATTATATTAACAACTATAGGCTAAAAGAAATACCTACCAGAGCCAATAGAAAATGTACTTATTATGGTGAGGTAAATCCATTTCTAAGATTACACTGTAAGGCAATTAAAACTGCCTTACCCAAAGCAAAACTCTTTCATATTGTAAGAGATGGACGGCAAGTGGTACGCTCCATAATGTCAAGGGAAATATTAGGCCGGAAAGACCCGTTTAAAAATCTCATTTCACCACCCAGCAATGACCCTTATGCTAGAAGATGGAGCAAAATGGAACGATTTGAAAGAGTCTGCTGGCAATGGCAATACGAAAACCATTTCATCAGAAACCATGTTCCACATTTCATTCGTTTTGAAGACCTTCTCGTTGATTATGATTACTTTAAAGCAAACCTGCTCGATTACTTAGACATTCATATTTCAATGGTTACCTGGAAAAGATATGTTGATCGACCAATAAACATCACACCCAATTACCAAATGGGGCCTTGGGAAACGTGGAGTGACAATGACCAGAAAATCTATGAGGAATACTGCAGCAAAGAAATGCAACAATACGGTTATTCTATTTAAAATTCCTATTGATCTCTTTGAGCTACGGCCCAATCAAAATTATTTTTTGCAAGCTCATAGTTTGGTTTTTGCTGCAAGGCTTTGGAGCAAGCCATTATCGCATTGTCCCATTGCTTAAGCTGATTGTAAGCGGAACAAATATTATTATATGCTTCTGGGAAATCCGGTTTTAGCTTAATCGCTTGATAACATGATTCAATGCATTTTTCAAACAATCCAGCTTGATAAAATTCAAGACTTAAGTTCAGGAAATTATCCGGAGACGGCACCTTAACGAGAGTTTCTATTGGCAAATGCAATCTGGATTTTTGATTTTGACTTAGCAATAAGTACTCACTGGCAAATGTGTCAGAGGCTATTAAACCAAGCGTTTGATTACAAATACCTTCAAGTTTCCCCCACTGACTAATTGAGGCATATAGTTTCATTAAATTGTGCCTTGCATTTATATGTCCACTATTTAAATGTATTGATTCCTGGTACATTTTTTCTGCCTTTGAATTTTCTTTTCTTTCAAATAAAAAGTTCCCATAAAAATAATACGACTCCGGATTCCCTTTCCCATAATTAATGGCTTTTCGGAAATAACGATCTGCTTTTAATGGTTGATCCATCGCGGCATGAAGCACCCCCAGATTTATATGCAAATAATTGTAATATGGGTTCAATTTTAGGGCCATTTCATAGTATTTCAAAGCTTTCTCATAATCCCCTTTTTTCATTTGAGCAAGCCCATAGTTCATCAGGCCCCTGCCATTTTTAGGGCTTTTAATTGTAACATCGTACCACAAGGATTCATCCGTTTTCCAAACCTCATTTCGTTTTATTGTACCATATCCATTTGCAACCAATATAAACGCGCCCACACCAAATAGAAGTAGCGCAATATATTTATTACTGAAGAGTTGAAACCTATATACAAAAATAGCCATGGTGTATACAACTGCAAATACCAACCCTACATAAGGGAAAAACACACGGTGATCGTTGATCACTTCAGCCAAAGGAATAACACTTGAGCTAGGAATCAATGCCAAGAAGAACCATAGGACTCCAAATCCAATAGGCTGAAGATTCTCTTTTTTTGATGTTGCAAACGCAAGTACCCCCATCAATACAATAAATAGCAAACCACTTATTACTCTTATATCTATAACATCAGATATAATGCCCCAATCAGTATCTGCACTAAGCTGGGTAGGTAAGAAAAATGTTTTAAAATAATGCAAAATGACCCAGGGCTGGGTAGTAAGATAATCAACCCAAGAGTTGCCACCTGGAATCCAAGTTTTTGGAGTCATAAAGGAAACCAGCAAAAACAAAGCTCCACTTACTCCTAAAGCAAATGCACCCACCAACCAAGACCTTAATAATATGGGGCCCTTTTGTGTAAAATAATTTTTAAAAGAAAAGTTGTGTTCAAATAAAAAGGAGTATACAATTAAAATAGGAGCAAACATAGCAGAGGTTGGTTTAATAAGCATTCCTGCTGCAAGAGGCAAAATAAATAGGTATTTCTTATATCCCTTACCCATAATATATATGAGCAAACCCAAAATAATAAAAAGGGTGGAAAAAGAATCCGAGCGCGCACATACATAATTGATTGTTTCTGCATTTGCTGTATGTAATCCATACCAACCAACGGCAAACAAAGCAAAATACCTATTCCATTTATGTGCTTTCCCCAGGTTGAAAAGATGAATAAATAAAAAGTACATCAATATCAATTGCACTAAATACCCAAGAAAAGTTGTTAGTTGAAAATAAAAAGGAACCAAGCCTTCACCCAACCAGTAATCCACTGCATAAGACAAGGTTAACAAAGGCCGATATTGTCTATTTGTAGGAAGAGAACTTTTTGTTTCTGGGTTGGTAAAAAACTCAATAAAATTCCCAATGTCTCTAATGTACACATTGGTTACTATGGTATGAGAATCATCAAAATGAAATCCATTGTCAAAATGATCCCAATAGACAAAAACAACGGAGAACAGTACCAGCAAGCCTCCCAAAACCAACCTTAATTCACTTTTTCTCATATCAATAATAGGTTGAAAATAAAATTAATTACATAACCAAATAGAAAGATACTTTGTTTGTATAACCGTTTTGCCTTATATATTACAATAAGTGTTCTGTAAAATATAAAATAATATACTCTAAAAAAAATAACAGGGGTATTTTCAAAGATGGTTGTAATACTCGTTTGGAATTGGTTTTTTGGTCCATGTTCTTTTATTTCCAGGTGGGGTTTTACTTTTGCAATTGGTACATCATTGTGGATTCTTGTCATTTTCGCACCTGAAGGCATTGGTGTACGCGAAGGCGTTCTTTTTGCATTTCTGATGCTATGTGGATTGGAAGTACCTGTAGCTACAAGTATCTCCATTGCAAGCCGCTTGTGGTTTTTATGCGGTGAGTTCTTTATCTTTTTTCTGGGCTTGATATTAAAAGAAAAAATAAGTAAACCCCACATTATGAAATATTAATACCGCTTTTTCAAGAGCTTACGTAATTCTTCCAATTCTTTTTTCAGCTCTTTAAAGTTTTCCTCTTGAGTTTTAATAAGCTCCTGCTGTTCTTTTATTGCATTAATAAGCATATAGGTCATAGCAGAATTATCTACACCTAAATAGTCTTTATCATCTTTTTCATAATTATGAACCATGTAAGGCGATATTTCTTGTAGTTCTTGTGCAATTACGCCGACATATCTAGGCCCTTTATCAAACCCAGATAATTCATTATAATTAAAATATACAGGGTGAATTTTAAGTAACTTCTCTAGGCCATCATTATAATCTGTAATATTTTCTTTAAATCTTCTATCTGATGAGGTAGACCATGATCCTCCTCCAGGTTTTCCTGCAGTACCATTCACTTCAAAAGTGTAAGCTGCAATAATTCCATTAATACCCAAATCTCCATTATCATCAATATACATTCTTACATAAGGTATGCCTGCGTTATAAGTTTGAAGCATAAATCTACCAGTATTATCAGCATTTCCTCTCACCATAGATATATCACCTAAGTAATTCTCAACACCTGCATTGTCTTCTATTAAAAAAGCCTGAGCTGGTCCATAACCTGTAGTCATATTTCCCGTTGATGTATGTTTTAACTGCAAGATACCACCAAGCCCAGATGTATAGGGGCCGATTCGATCAAATAAAACAATTCCTTGTGATTGATTATCTCCTACGACATGCAACTGTTTTGCTGGAGTTATCGTTCCTATTCCGACATTTCCTGTAGGATCTATACGCATTTTCTCAGTAGGTGTTCGGTCAGTAGTACCACTTGCACCCGGTGTGGCTGTATAAATTAGTACTGATGAGCCTTCATTACCCGTGGATATTCCTGATCCAAGTACCAAATTGCCACCTGCTTCATCCGTACTACCAGACCCAGCACCACCACCTGTTAAATAAATACCCCAACCCGAACCGGTAATTATGTTTCTCTCCATACCAATTACCAAATTGTAAAGCCCAAGTGATGGCGTTGTTGCTCCTGCTCCGGCTGCGTTAATGCCTATTCTGTATGCAGGATTAGTTTTTCCCAATCCGATTCTGCCTTGACTATTAATACTCAGATAGTTAGTTCTTCCGCTAATGGCATCATTCACACGGCTAAAGTGAATACCGCCGGCATTTGTTCGCATAGAAAAGTTTTTCTGGTTTGCAGGTTCATTTTCATCCCGAAGAATAAACTCTGTTGTGCCCGTCCCTGATACATGTAATTCAACAGCAGGCGTTGAAGTTCCAATACCTACATTTCCTGAAACCCCGGAATACATATTATTGCCAGAAATGGTCCAATCTCCATCTGATGGTGGCTGCTGCCAGGTAGCATTACCAACAGCATCGGATGTAAGCACTTTGCCTGCACCCTCTGTACCATCTACAATTTGCAAACCCGCAGAACTAGTGGCTATATTTACCTCACTACCAGTTGCCGTATTTCGAAACCTTCCTGCAGCCAAGCCGTTAGAGACCCCATAAATACCAATGTTATCACTTGTAGAATTACCAAGAGAAACACCAAGGACTCCAACCTCTTGTCCACCACTCAGGTCAATTCCAGTGCCATCAAAATCAATTACTCCCTGTGAGATACCTAAATATGCATTGGTTGTAAAAGAACCTTGTGCCTTTAGCGCATGAGAGCCGTCCTGTCTATATTCCCCATTGTAAAAATAAACCAGCGATTGTCCGTTTGCTCCACCGTCAACGTGTAATTTTTGTGTAGGACTAGTGGTTCCAATGCCAACATTGCCCGTCACAGCACTATACATGTTAGTCCCAGAAATGGTCCAGTCACCATCGCTGCTTATCAATGATAAATCTACCCAGTCTGTACCAGTACCTGTGGTTGAAAGCACC
>DTSC01000408.1 GCA_012965625.1 Flavobacteriales bacterium
ACAGAGCAAGCATCAAATTTGAATTGGAGGATTATAAAGGTGCAAGTGATGATTTTACAATGTGTATCCGTTATGATCCAAAAAATGCCAATGCCTATAATGACCGTGGAAGTGCAAAAAAGAAGCTAGGTGATGAAGATGGTGCTAAAGCAGATTATGAAAAAGCAGTTCAGTTCGATCCACAACTCGCCTTGGCTTACAATAACTTAGGAAGCATCAAGAAAAAACTTGGCGATTTCAAAGGTGCTGTGTTGGAATATAGTCTTGCAATTAAGATTAAGCCTGATTATGGTTTAGCCTACAATAACCGTGGTGCTGCAAGATTTGAGCTAGGAGAATATATATTGGCTGTAAATGATTTTACTGAGGCAATAAAACTGGATACTAAGTATGCATATGCTTATAATAATCGTGCTGCAGCAAAATGCAAGCTTGAAGACTACAAAGGAGTAGTAGCAGATTGTACTATGGCAATAAAACTAGATCCTAATTATGGCTATGCCTATTTAAACAGGGGTATTGCTAAAGAGATGTTGCGCAGTATGGAAGATGCTTGTTCGGACTGGAAAAAGGCCGCTGAGCTTGGCATTGAAACTGGCAATACTTATGCATCAGACTGCAATTAATGAAGAATATACTTTATAGAACTGTATTTGCTTTTGAGGATTTAAAAATCTTGAATTTTCTTATAGCCATCCTGATGACAGCTAATTTCGGATTTTCACAAAATGTGGGATTTGATAAAAAGAATTTCAGCAAGGATGATAAGAAAGATTTTAAAGAGGCTAACCGTGAGTTAAAAGAGGGTGATGATTATTTCTCATATAATCGATTCTCAACGGCTTTGGAGCATTATTTAGCTGCCCAGAAATTTAATCCTGATAATGCCTTACTGAATTATAAGTTAGGTAAGTGTTATTTAAAAACTGTTTCAAAGGTAAAATCGATCCCCTATTTGAAGAAAGCTTATAAATTAAATCCTTCCACAGTTCCTGATATCAGATACTTATTGGGCCAGGCTTATCATCTGAATTATGAATTTGATAAAGCAATCAATGAATTTAAAGAGTATCGGACAAATATGGGTTTGACGGATATGAGGGAAATAAATTCCCGTGTGGAAACGGTTAATAAAAAGATCGAGGAATGTAAAGTGGCTAAGAGGTTGGTAGCAGAACCTGTAAGGGTGTTTATTGATAACCTGAAAGCCGTAAATTCTCCATTTCCAGAATACAGCCCATTGATTTCAGCTGATGAATCGGTGATGATCTTTACAGCAAGAAGGTCTAACACTACAGGAGGAGCAAAAGATGATGGATCTGACTTCTTGTATTTTGAGGATGTATATATATCTTTTAATCATGACGATAAATGGTCTTCACCCATTAATATAGGTTCACCTATAAATTCTGATGTTCATGATGCGACAGTTGGCTTGTCGCCTGATGGCCAGCAGCTCTTTGTATATCGCTTTAAGATGGGTGATGGAGGCGATATATATCAATGCGAGCTGAATGGAGATAATTGGTCAAAACCAAAGCATTTGGGCAAGAACATTAATACTGATTATCACGAGTCGTCCGCTTGTTTTTCAAATGATGGGCGAACCATGTATTTTGTTAGTGATAAGCCAGAGGGTGCTATGGGAGGCAGAGACATGTATGTTGCCAGGCTTGATAATCCAGATGCCAAGGTTGGCAGTAAGAAAAGATGGGGATCTGCTTTTAACTTATCAACTACATTAAATACAAAATATGATGAGGAAGGGGTCTTTATGCATCCTGATGGGAAGACCCTTTATTTCAGTTCCCAGGGCCATGAAACCATGGGGGGGTATGATATTTTTAAATCCGTTAAAGAAGACGGTAAATGGTCTAAACCCCAAAATTTAGGTTATCCTATCAATACACCTGATGATGACGTGTTTTTTGTAATTTCTGCTAGTGGTAAGCATGGATATTATACTTCTATTAAAAATGAAGGATTGGGTGAGAAGGACATTTACAGAATAACATTCTTGGGTCCAGAAAAAGAACCTGTATTGAATACAGAAGATAATTTACTATCGAGTTTAGCGAACCCAGTTAGTGAGACGGTCATCGAAAAAGAGGTTGAAATCTTAAGTGTAGACTTAACGATCTTGAAAGGAACTGTTAAAGATGCTATTTCATTAGAACCTTTAGAAGCAGATATAGAGTTGGTGGATAATGCTGAAAGTAAGGTTATTGCTAATTTTAAATCCAACTCAAAGACAGGTAAATACCTCGTATCCTTGCCAGCCGGAAAGAATTATGGATTTGCAGTAAAAGCCAAGGGATACCTATTTCACTCAGAAAATTTCGACATTCCAAAGGTTGCCGGATATTCCGAGGTGGTTAAGGATCTGCTCTTAAAGAAAGTGGCTGTGGGAAGCAAGATTGTCTTGAATAATATTTTCTTTGACTTTGATAAGGCTATTTTGCGGGATGAGTCAACTGCGGAGCTTGCAAGGCTTGTTAAACTACTTAATGAAGTGCCAACGCTGAAGATTGAGATCTCTGGCCATACTGACAATAAAGGCTCTGATGTATACAATCAGAAACTATCTGAAAAACGAGCAAAAGCGGTAGTTGATCATGTAGCAGGAAAAGGCATTGGTGCAGGGCGGCTTACTTTTAAAGGTGCAGGAGAATCAGACCCAGTGGCTACCAATGACACTGAAAAAGGCCGGCAGCAGAACAGAAGGACAGAATTCAAGGTAATAGCCAAATAATTTCTTATTTGGCTTTTATGCTAACCAGTGCTGGTGTAACTGATTCAGAAAGTTCCAGTTCAATTTTTTGAAAAAGCGGTAAAGGCCGGTAGGTTCTCCAAGGCATATCATTGAGATTTTCCAGGGTGGAAAAAAAATGAGCTAATCCATGTTGTTCAAATTCTTTCAATACATGCTCTCTGAAATTTAGCATGAATATCCATCCTCCACAAAGTTCTTCAAACCACTCTTCATAGTAGCAATCATCTGAGCTATGAAAGTTCAAAACATTCTCACCTACAAGTATAAATTTGTTAATTCCATTTTCCAATAAGGTTTCAATAACATCTCTTTTAAGGAACATGATATCATTATTAATACAATCGTTCCACTCTCCAAATAACTCAATTACAGCAAACCCTTCATCATAATCACAATACAAGATCTTTATATACAAAGATGGTGTGCCGATATTATCCCATTGAGGATGGATTACATGGTTATAAATCTTATTGGTGAATTCAAACTCTGAATATTCACGCCCATAGAATGGTGAAAGCTCATCCTCAGAAGCGCTGTAGAGGTTTCTCCAGTTAAAGTGAGGTTCAATTCTATGCATCGGATACAGTTTTGGTATACTAATTATTACGTTTAAAGATAGGAATTTGTTCTATTTGGCAACCTTTTTTGTAATTTATTATCCTGGGAAATTGGCAGCTAGATAGAATTACTTTATGCTGTCAACAGCTTTTCTTACTGAACCATATTTGAGAAGCAGCATAGCTGCTTTTTCTTTGGTGATATTCAAGGCCTCCATTATCATTTTTGTACCGCGGTCCACGAGTTTATTGTTACTGAGCTGCATATCCACCATTTTATTCCCCCTTACCTTTCCAAGCTTTATCATAACAGAGGTTGAGATCATATTCAATATTAGTTTTTGTGCAGTCCCCGCTTTCATGCGTGTGCTTCCTGTTACAAATTCTGGCCCTACAGCAACTTCAATAGGGTATTCAGCTTCTAAGGCCAGCGGGCTTCCAGGGTTACAGGTGATGCCTCCAGTTTTTATATTATTAAGATTGCATTGCTGTAATCCTCCTACAACATAAGGGGTCGTTCCGCTTGCAGCAATTCCTATTACAACATCCTTATCTGATATGCTATGTTCCTGAAGATCTTTCCAGCCCCCATCAGGATCATCTTCGGCAAATTCAACAGCCTTACGGATAGCCTTATCTCCTCCTGCAATGAGCCCTATAACCAAATCGTGGTCAACACCGAAAGTGGGGGGGCATTCTGAGGCATCTACAATGCCCAATCGCCCACTGGTTCCAGCCCCTAAATAGAATAATCTGCCGCCGTTATTCATCTTTTCCACTATGACCTTAACCAGAACCTCAATTTTGGGGACAGCCTTTTCGATAGAATTTGCAACGGTTTTATCTTCCTTGTTGATATTGGATAGCAAATCCATTACCTCCATCTTTTCAAGATGATTATAATTGGATTCAGACTCAGTGATTTTTTGGGCCATACAATTAGATTGTATATTAAAGTCGCGGAAACTTGAGGGGATCTGCTTCGTGCATCATTTGGTAAACTGCATCAAAAATATCTTCATTATTTGGCTTTGAAAAGTAATCACCATCAGAACCATATGCGGTCCTATGCTCATGAGCACAAAGTGTTTTTGGTGCAGAATCCAGGTAGGTATAAGCACCTTGTTCCTCAATGACCTTTTGCAGCATGAAAGCACTTGCTCCTCCAGGGACATCTTCATCAGTAAAGATAATCCTATTGGTCTTTTTTACAGATTTTAAGATACTATTATTAATGTCAAAGGGTAATAAGGTTTGTACATCAATGAGTTCAGCCGAGACACCAGTATCTGCCAGATCTTTCACGACTTGTTCTGCCATTCTTACCATAGATCCATAGGTAACTAAGGTAACATCTGTCCCTTCCGTTATTACTTCTGGAATGCCCAAAGGTATTTTGTATTCGGCTAAATTATTTGGCATCTTCTCCTTGATCCTGTATCCATTTAGTGACTCAATAACCATCCCTGGATCATCTGAATTAAGAAGGGTATTGTAAAATCCTGCAGCCTGGGTCATGTTTCTTGGGCAGCAAATAAACATGCCACGCAATGAGTTTATTATCATTCCCAGAGGAGAGCCCGAATGCCATATCCCTTCCAGCCGGTGCCCACGGGTTCTGATGATAACCGGTGCTTTTTGTCCTCCCTTAGTCCTATAATGAAGGGTTGCAAGGTCGTCACTTGTAGTTTGTAATCCGTACAGCAGATAATCTAAGTATTGAATTTCGGCGATTGGCCTCAGGCCTCTCAGAGCCAACCCTATTGCTTGACCAATGATAGTAGTTTCTCTAATACCTGTATCAAATACGCGGAGCTCACCATATTTTAGCTGTAATCCTTCTAATCCCTGGTTTACTCCGCCAATTTTTCCAGCATCCTCACCAAAAACCATAAGTTCAGGTCTTTTTGCGAGCAAGGCGTCAAAATTATCACGAAGAATTATCCTGCCATCAACCATTTCTGCGTCTTCAGCGTATGTGGGGTTAATAGGTTTTACACTCAACGCTGAATTGGTTGAATGGCTATATAGGAAAGAATTATATCGCTCATAATTTGCAAGCTTTGATTCGCCAAGCCAATCGAATAGAAGTTGAGCTGAAGGAAGGGATTCATGGCGTATTATTCTAAGCGCTTTTTTTACAGCTTCCATTACATATTTTCTCTCCTGGGATGACTTGGCATTTAGTTCAGATTTAATTTCTGTGATGGCCGCTCCATATTCGCTCTGCCCTATTATGGCATCCAAAATACCTGATACTTCTTTGACTTCTTCTTTTATTGGATCCTGAAACTTCTTCCAAGCTTCTTTTTGGTAAGCCTTCACTGCCTCCAGGGCTTCTCCTTCTATTTTATTTATATCATCCTGGGTAGCAATTGCAGAAGACAAAATCCACTCCTTCATTTTTTTTATACAATCAAAATCATCTTCCCATTTTAACCGTTCCTTTGATTTATACCTTTCATGAGATCCAGATGTGGAATGTCCCTGGGGCTGTGTTATTTCTTCAACATGAATAAGCACTGGAATATGTCTTTTCCTTGAAATATTAACTGCTCTTTCATAAGTTTCACATAGCGAAGCATAATCCCAACCTTTTACCTTGAAAATTTCAAAGCCATCACCATTTTTTCCTGCTTTTATCCTCTTCTCATCTCGTTGGAATCCTTTTAATACTTCAGATATACTCTCCTTGGTTGTTTGATGTTTCTTAGACACAGAAATTCCATAGTCGTCATCCCAAACTGACAAGACCATTGGAACCTGAAGAACGCCTGCTGCATTGAAAGTCTCAAAGAACAGCCCTTCTGAAGTGCTGGCATCTCCGATAGTTCCAAAGGCTACCTCATCTCCATTGTTTGAGAAACCAGTATGACCTTTTAGGCCTGAATTATTCCTGTAAAATTTAGAAGCATAAGCCAATCCCAAGAGTCTGGGCATTTGACTTCCAGTTGGAGAAGCATCAGATGACGAATTTTTAATCTTTGTCAAGTCTTTCCAGGAGCCATCAAGATTTAAGGAACGTGTAGCAGCGTGTGCATTCATTTGCCTTCCTCCAGATGATGGATCAGCATCAATATCAGGATGACCATAGAGCTGGGCAAAGAATTCCTGGACTGTTAGCAGTCCGGAGGCCATCATAAATGTTTGGTCACGATAATATCCAGCGCGAAAATCTCCGGATTTAAAATGCTTAGCCATAGCGAGCTGGGCCACTTCTTTGCCATCGCCAAAAATGCCAAACTTTGCTTTTCCTGTCAGGACTTCTTTTCTTCCTAATAGGCTTGCTTCTCTACTTTCACATGCTATGTGCAGATCATTTAAAACTTCCTCTTTAAATTTACTAAAGGAGATATTATCAGGATTTTTTGTGTTTTTCGACTCTTTAGACACGATTTTATAAAGGAGGTTTTAGAAGACAAAAATCTTTATTTTCTCTATCACAAAGATAAGATAAAATAGGAATTTTTTTAGATGGAAAGCGGGATTATTTATTAGTTATTACCTACAGCTCACCTTCTTTGCAATCTACACATGTTAAGCCATTTTCAAGCATGGTCCATGTTTTCCCAAGCATATCTCTATCATAAGTTCCGGTAACATTATCAATATCATCAATAACTCGAATCATGTTTTCATGAAGTCTTACCTTGCCATTTAAAGGGACCTTTAGCTGGATTCTTACTTTTTGATTTCTCCATTTATCCAGATTGTTTATACTGAAATAAGGGTTGAATTGCATTAATGAGTCTGTTTGCGTGAACTCGTAATTTATCATCGAGGCCCTTTTATTAGCAATTTTTTTTGATGGCCCCCTGGCAGAATAGATCAATGTGATTTCAAAGCTGTCTGTTTCACTTGGAACGACATCAAATTTTATTTGGCCAAAGTTCACTAGTTTATTGTCATTATAAAAGCAGCACCAATCTCCAATTTCAATAATTCCATTATAATCCTCCGGATTATATTCATTTCCTATCACTTCTAAATACAATGTTTTTCCGGAAGGAGCAGGAATATTGGTTGTGTTTGTAATCGCTTCTTTTTTAGAGAAATCATCTGCTATTTGTATTATAACATAACCAACTAGTATTGCACCAGTGATCCATAAAACTAGGGTAGCAAGGCCTAAGCCAGGCACTTTCTTCCTTATCCCTAACAACATTTTTATTCCAATATAAGTAAGGGCGACTATCGGGATTCCCAACAGCAAGAATATGCCGATACTACCTTGGGTAAACTGAGATGGTGAAGAAAAGAATAGATTGATGATCTCATTACCTGCAATTGTGGTAATGCCTGCTGGTGTAATGTTAAGTATTATTGAGTTTCCAAAGAGAGAGCTAAGCAGAATTATTATTAACATCACCCCAATGCTTATAAAAATAATGCCTATGAATTTAGCAATGGTTTTTACTGCAAATGTTAAAAGATTGATAATAAAATCAATAATTTTTCCTACAAGGCTTTTGGCTCTTTCTGAAGCAGCTGTCTTAGTAGTTTCAGAAGCTTCGTCTTTGAAGTTGTTAAACTTTTTTTTTAAATTTTCGAGTTCCTCTTTGATTGACTTTTCAATATTGGAGACATTTACTTTTTCTCCTCTCATTTCCAGTTTTTCAGATGTGGTTTTAGCTTCAGGGATGATAATCCATAGCAGTAAATACAATAAAAATCCTGTCCCAAATACAAAGAATGAAAGGGCAAAAGCAAGCCTTAGCCAGATAGGGTCAAAGTTGAAAAAGATAGATATCCCACCACAAACACCTCCCAATACTTTATTGTCTGGGTCTCTAAAAACTCTCCTCCTGCCAGAATATGATATATTCCTTTCAGAATTTGAATTATCTTCATCTGAAGTAGATTCAGAGGATCCGTTTCCCTCAATATAGTCTTCTGGCTTACCCATTACCACTATGATCTGCTCTACATCCTCAGCCGTAATTACCTCCTTGTTTTTAGAGATCTTCTCCTGGAACATTTCGGCAATTCTGGATTCAATATCAGCCATAATCTCGTCCATGCCTTCTGAATTGATGAAGTAACTTTTTATTTTTGCTAGATAGGTGCTTAGTTTATCATGTCCATCTTCATCAATATGAAAGATGATACCACTTAGATTTATTGTTACTGTCCTTTTCATTTTTTTGGTTGAATGTGATTATTTCTTGCTTTTATTTGTTGAGTTTACTGCAGTTTGTAATTCATTCCAGGTAATATCTAGCTCAGATAGGAACTTAATGCCAACCTCCGTTAGCTTATAATACTTCCTTGGTGGACCTGATTTTGATTCCTCCCAACGATAGGTTAGAAGACCTGAGTTCTTTAGCCTGGTTAACAAAGGATATAAGGTTCCTTCAACTACGATAAGCTTTGCTTTCTTAAGTTTAATGATGATGTCCGAAGGATAAGCTTCACCTCCTGACAGAATTGAAAGAATACAATATTCCAGTACGCCTTTCCGCATTTGTGCTTTCGTATTTTCTATATTCATTTCTTTTTAAATTTTGTCTTTTATGGTAGTTGACTATGCAAAGATATATATATAAAATGGTACTATGTAATAAAAGGTACTATAAATATGAAAATACTATATAACTAGCTGGAAATCAGCTACAAAAAATTTGAATTATATAATAGACATGGTATATATTATACTTTAGCACCTTTCCAATTAGCGGTTTTGAAGAATATATATGAAAGCAATCCTATTATTATTAAGTAGATCCATTCAGTATACCATACTTGGTGTACTTCCCATTTTAGAATATTTGCAAACCAATGGGTGCAAAGCAGGTAAATAATAACAGTTGCAATTTCAAGGTATAGGGAAGCTCTTGTGTTACCAGTGCCGGAAACAGCAGCAAAAGTAATCATTGAGAAAGGCAGAATCAGGAGGGCTAATGCGATTATATTTAGTGTAGGAATAGTCGCATTAATTAAGTCTGTATTGTTGGTATAAATCGACACTACTTCTCTTGGAAATAGCATTATAAGGATTGCCAAGAAGAAGGAGAATGTAAAACCCAGGCCAATTATACGCTTTAACAGGGGTTTGATCTGTTCCGGCTGCTTCTTTCCCATAGTACTGGAAACGAGGGAGTAGGTTACAGAATAAAATGCAATCCCTGGAATCATTAATATCAGGTAAATGCTTCGTATTATATTTGATACCGCTAATGGTCTTTCACCCATCCCCTCAATGATAAGATAGAAAAGAAACCAACCCCACAGAGAGATGAAATTTTGAAACATTACGGGAAGGGATGTATTGAACATAGACTTAAATTGCTTTCTGTCTATTTTAGGATAAGTAAAAAAAGCATATTGTTTTTTTAGTGATATGCCAGCTTTACTTTTTTTAATTGAATACCAAAGGAAATAAGCAGTTGTGAATCCTTCTGAAATTACAGATGCAATCGCCGCTCCTGCTATTCCCATTTCCGGAAACCCCCAATGGCCAAAGATCAGTACATAGTCTAATATAATATTTACAATTGCCATGATACTTGTACTCCAGATAAGCACACGAGTGTTTCCAATACCTACATAGAATGCCCTGAATCCAACATTGATAAATGCGAAGAAGATGCCAAAGGCCCGATAATCCAGGTACTCCATGGTAGCTAAATTCACATCCTTGGAACTCAGTAGCTCATCAAAAATTAATGGAGAAACATATTTGAGTAGTAAGAAAATTATCACTGCGAAGCATAATAGAAAGTAGAAAGTGTGATCCATCACTTTGCCAATTGAAGCATATTCCCCTTCGCCATATCTCCTGGCAATGATAATCTGTGTTCCAGTTCCAAACCCCATGCCCAGCATAAAAACAGCCATGTAATAGAGGCCAGCTATGGCGGCAGCACCCAATGCTACTTCACTTACCCTGCCTAGAAAAGCAGTGTCGACGACATATACTAAATTCTGGGCCATATAGCCCAAAATAATCGGATAAGTAATTTTCCAGATATTCTTATATGAATAGCTGCTCATTATTTGATCATATTTAAATTAATCTAAAACGATAAGGTAAGAGCGCATCTTCTTCAGCATAAGCAACGCCAATGCGTGATCCTGATACAATATCCTTTTCTGATATAGTTATGCCACTTTCTTCTATCCATATTTTATTGCCCAGAAATGACTCACCATCATTTTCAATAGTAAGACCTAGCCCTTGGGAGACTGTCCCGGGACCCGGACAAAGATCTTTTAGTTTTGTATTGCTTCTATTAAGGTTTCTTCTTTTTCTGATTTCATCAATTCCATGAACAGGTTGAATTGATCTTATTAAGACAGCATGTGGAACATTCTTAACATTGGTAACAACATTAAGTAGGTGGTGCAATCCATAGCATAAATAGATGTAAGCAATTCCACCTTCTTGGTACATGGTTTCAGTACGAGCTGTCCTTCGCCCATTGTAGGCATGGGAAGCCTTATCTTTGACCCCGGCATAAGCTTCGGTTTCTATGATTAATCCTTGGGTTTTTATGTTCTGGATATTGGTTATTAAGTATTTGCCTAGCAAATCCTTGCTTACCTGAACTACATCTTCTTGTTGGAAAAATTCATGTCCCAGCTTTACCATAGAATCCTTTATTTGATGCCCCAAACAAGTTTTCCCTCTTTATTGTAGCATAGTTTCTCTGCATCGAGTAGCCATTGTACAACTTTCAATGTTTTCTCTTCCGGAGCTGTTGAAATTAAATCTACTAATTCTTCCAGGGTTTTTTCTTCCTTCATAAGCACTGGCTTAATAATTTCCAATATAGAATCAAACTCTAGATCACTAAGCTTAATTTTGTTTCTCTCCAGGCAAATATCACATATGCCACAGCGATATGTTTCTGTTTCTCCAAAGTAATTAAGGAGGAATTTGCTTCTGCATTTGCTTATTTGTGATGCATAATCAATTACTGACTCAGATCGTTCAATTGCCTTTATTTTGAGCTGTGCGTAATTTCCTTCAGAAAGTCTTAAATACTTATTTTCAATTCTACCCTGGGTAAATATTATCTGGGGAGTTTTGTTTTGAGGGATATATTTGATAATATTTCTCTCTACGAGTTTTTCCAACAAGTTTGTTACTTCTTTAATGGTGCTATTTGACCTCTTAGCTAAATCAGATTCATTAATTTTAATATAATTGTCAAAAAGACCTCCGTATGATCTGAGCAAGAGTTTGATGAATGGGTCTAAGGCCCTGTTTTCGACCTGGAAATTATATAAATCTCCTTTACCTATTATAAATTTAAGAGTGGATGGATTTGAGAGTGCATCAGTAGCAGTGATATAACCTTCTTTTTCAAGAAATTTTATAGAGCTAATTATCTCTCTTGGTTTGAACTTATATGATTTTGAAAATTCACTAATATCAAAACTAAAAGCTACACTTTCTCCAGCGCCAATAGCAAGTCGAAAATAGTTTCCCATCGCTTCATAAACAGCTTTTATCACTTCATCTTTAGGATAGTTTACTGCAATATAATGCTTGGCATTGATTTTATCAGCATCATTATAAAGCAGCACTGCATAAGCTTTCATGCCATCCCTGCCTGCTCTTCCTGCTTCCTGAAAATAGGCCTCTAAACTGTCAGGAGTTTCCAGGTGAATGACAAAGCGCACATTGCTCTTGTCAATGCCCATCCCAAAGGCGTTCGTAGCAACCATAACCTTGCATTTATCATTCTTCCAGGCTTCTTGCTTCACATCCCGGATTTGATGATCTAAGCCAGCGTGGTAAAAATCAGATACAATGCCATTTTTATTAAGAAAATCTGCCAGGTCTTTCGTGCCCTTTCTGCTACGGGCATAAATTATCCCACTTCCCTGAACAGATTTAGCGATTTTTAATAACTTCTTTAGTTTATCGTCTTCATTGAGAACCACATAAGCAAGATTTTTTCTTTCAAAGCTCTTTTTGAAGACAATCCCCTCCTTAAAATTTAGCTTTTCCTGGATATCCTTTACTACAGTTTTAGTTGCTGTAGCTGTTAAGGCAAGAACTGGGACTGTAGGTTGAATACTCCGGATCTCTGCAATGCGAAGGTAGGAGGGCCTAAAGTCATATCCCCATTGTGAGATGCAATGGGCCTCATCAATAGCAAATAGATTTACATTCATTTTTTTGATTCTTTCTATAACTAGCTCTGCAAATAACCTTTCAGGAGAAAGATAGAGCAGTTTGACATTACCATAAATACAATTATCTAGAATCCTATCTATAGCATCTCCTCGCAAACCAGCGTATAATGTCTCAGCTGCAATTCCTTTCTTTCTTAATGTTCCAACCTGGTCTTTCATTAAAGCAATCAATGGTGAAATAACTATGCAGACGCCGTCCATCGCTAAAGCAGGTACCTGGAAGCAAACTGATTTCCCTCCCCCAGTAGGAAGTAAAGCCAGGGTATCCTTTCCCGCGATAACAGATTTTATGATATCCTCTTGTAAAGAGCGAAATTCACTGAAACCCCAAAATTTGGTTAATATCTGGTGTATGTTTTGCAAAATGAATTATACTTATTTATATCGGCGTAATAATTGCACATTAATCTTGTTGAATTTCGTTATAACTGTAAGTTTGCAATCAACAATCATATTCGTAAAGCTAAAAAATTGAGAGCAATAATTTATTCTACGGCATTATTAATTATTGTGGTATGTTTTTTATCTCAGATTAGTGTTGTCGCACAAGACCTCAGTTCTGACTCAAAAAAAGCGATAAAACGTTATGAGAAGGCTAAAGAATATTATAATAATCGGCAAAATTCCGAAGCCATTTCAGAACTTCAAATAGCGATTGAGGCAGATCCGAATTTTGTGGAAGCATTTCTCCTAAGAGCTGGCATCTTTATAGATCTAAAAAACTTTGATGAAGCTATAAATTCCTATCGTAGTGCAGTAAGTATAGATCCAGATTTCTTCCCGCCAAGTTATTTCAATTTAGCATCTCTTGAGCTCGGTAAGGGATATTATTCTGAGGCTAAAATTCATTTTAATAAATTCTTGAGTTTTACAGGCTATAATGAAAAATTCAGGAGCTTATCCGAACGCAATATTAAAACTTGTGATTTTGCCTTGGTGGCCTTAAAGAATCCAGTTCCTTTTAAACCCGAGAATTTAGGT
Source organism: Flavobacteriales bacterium (assembly GCA_012965625.1). GTDB lineage: Bacteria > Bacteroidota > Bacteroidia > NORP154 > NORP154 > UWMA-0041. Next base: position 13,459 of record DTSC01000408.1, read on the forward strand.
CCAAAAGTGAACTCAAATTACGATGAATATTATCCGGGAATTACTGCTGATAACCATGTGCTATTATACACGCGCAGGATAAAGGATAAGCAGAACTATTTTGGTGAGCAGGAGGATTTTTATATAAGTGTAAAGCATGATGGTCAATGGACTCAGTGCAAGAATATGGGTAGTCCAATTAATACCCATTACAATGAGGGGTCTCCTGCTATTTCACCAGATGGAAAAATAATTATCTTTTCTGCTTGTGAGGAGATTGACGGTTATGGCCCTAACAGAAAAGGGTATGGAGGTTGTGATATTTTCTTTGTAAAGAAAGTTGGAGATGCTTGGTCAATGCCAGTAAATATGGGGCCTCCTATTAGCTCTAAAGCCTGGGATGTGCAGCCTTCTTATGCTTCAGATGGAAAAACCTTGTATTTTGTGAGTCAACGAAAAGGGGGGCTAGGTGATGCTGACATTTGGATGAGCAGCTTAACTGAATCTGGAATATGGGGAGAACCGATAAACCTGGGGCCTACGATAAACACCAGTGGCAAGGATGAAGCAGTCTTTATTCATCCTGATAATCAAACCTTGTATTTTGCTTCAAACGGACATGTTGGTATGGGCGGATTGGATATTTTTATTTCTAAGCGACAGCCAGATGGAACCTGGGGTACACCGATGAACCTGGGCTATCCGATAAACACATTTAATGATGAAAATGGCCTGATAGTGGATGCACAGGGGGAATCAGCATATTTCTCTTCGAATCGTGATGGGGGTGAAGGGGGGCTTGATTTATACCAGTTTCCTTTGTATAAGGGTGTGAGGCCTGTAAGGGTTACCTATATGAAAGGAAAGGTGTTTAATAGTGAGACAAAAAAGAATATAAGGTCCAGATTTGAATTAATCGACCTTGAGACTGATGAGGTAATCATTGAATCGTATTCAGATAAGATAAGTGGTGAATTTCTGGTCTGTTTGCCAATCAATAGGAATTATGCCTTGAATGTATCAAAAAAAGGTTATGTCTTTTACTCTGAGAATTTTTCTCTGAAAGATAAAACAGGCAATTCAGAACCATTTATTATGGATGTTCCCTTGCAGCCAGTTAAGATTGGTTCACATGTGATCTTAAAGAATATCTTTTATAAAACAGGATCCTTTACATTGAAAGAAACCTCCATGTCTGAGCTCAATAAATTAGTTGAATTTCTTAAAAATAATCCTGGGGTCAAAATTGAAATTGAGGGGCATACAGATAATGTGGGTGATCTAAATTCCAATCAAATATTATCTAAGAATAGAGCAAAAACGGTTTATGAATATTTGCTGTCTAAAGAGGTCCAGTTGGAACGATTGAGCTATAGAGGCTATGGTGAAACAAAACCAATAGTTTCAAATGACAATGCCGCTGATAGGGCAAAAAACAGAAGAACCGAATTTATTATTGTCTCTGTTGATATCAAGGAATAAATAAAATTGTTGCGTAATGGAATATAGAAGATTAGGAAAGTCAGGTATTCAGGTTAGTGCTCTTTCCTTTGGTTCCTGGATTACATTTGGAAAACAGGTTAACAATAAGATTGCCAAGGATAGTATGGCCTTTTCCTATGATCACGGCATTAACTTTTTTGATAATGCTGAGGTTTATTCCAGAGGTGAGTCTGAGAAGATAATGGGCAGCATTTTAAAAGAGTTGGGTTGGGCACGGGATACCTACCTGGTTTCCAGTAAGGTTTATTGGGGTGGTGATATCCCAAACCAGAAAGGATTGAGCAGAAAACATATTGTAGAGGCATGTAATGCTTCTTTAAAAAGAATGCAGGTTGATTATTTTGACCTGTACTTCTGTCATCGACCTGATATCAATACACCTATGGAAGAAACAGTTTGGAGCATGCATAATCTTATTCAGCAAGGGAAAATCCTCTACTGGGGAACATCTGAATGGACAGCTCAGGAGATACAAGAGGCCATTATGGTGGCGAGGCAGTATAACCTAATCCCCCCTGCTATGGAGCAGCCACATTATAATATGTTTCATAGGAAACGATTTGAGGTTGACTATTATAAGCTTTTTCGGGATCATGGGATGGGATCAACTATCTGGTCTCCTTTAGCATCTGGACTTCTTACAGGTAAGTATAATAAGGGTATTCCAAAAGATTCCAGGATGGCATTGGAAGGTTTTGATTGGCTTAAAGACAAGACACTTACAAAAGAACGGATTGAAAAAGTGAAGAAATTAGGTGTGATCGCTGCAGACCTTGATGCCAATACTGCGCTATTAGCTCTGGCCTGGTGTCTAAAAAACAAAAATGTAAGCACAGTGATTATGGGTGCTTCAAAACTTGATCAGCTAAAGGAAAACTTCAGGTCACTAGACTTGGTTGAAAAGTTGGATGCAGGAGTAATGGAAAGGATTGAGAAGGTATTGGAGAATAAGGCTGAATATCCCATCTATTAACTTAATAAGAACCCTATTAATAGTACCTATTGTTTTTATAAATAGATCCTCCTTCTAGATTTTTATAAATATTGTTAGTGCTCGGCCTAATTAGTATTTCGTCAATATAGATGGGGTAATCCTTATATACTTTTTTTGTGAGATAAAAACTCACTGTGTTCAATGGACTATTTGGCTTGAATTTATACTCAATTAGTGCCCATAGTCCATCGATGATTACTGCTTGTTCCGCAATGCTTCGTGTATCTTTATAAATAGGTTCTTCGGCATTACTGTATTCTTCAAAATGCAATCTTACTGTAGGGTAAATATCTTTACCGAAATAAGTCCAAAAGGACAGGGTGTATTCAATGGAATCCTGTAATGGGATTTTTCCGTGAAAGAAATTCGTTTGATCTTTCATCTTTCCACTTTTCGCACCTCTGCCTTTGTAATAAAAGGTTGTGATACTGTCGTCAAAAGAGTTGTGATAGAAATTTAAGGCAGAGTCATTGGCCAGAAAATGGTTTACATGAAACAAACCAGAATCTGTAAGTTCTGCTGCAACTGTAGTTTTTTTAGCTGTTAAGCGGTTTTCCAGAGCGCTAATAGTAAGCTTCCGAAGTTCTATATTATCATCTGAATACACCATTTCTCCAAGACGAATAAGCTCGTTTTCTCCTTCATTTATCTTTTCATTTTTTTCAATCCAAAGAAGAAATGGTTTAGTGCTAACCAGTTTCTCTAAAACTGGTAATGGGCCATAAGGTTCCTCTACAACCTGAATGTTTGCTATCGTTTGGGACAATGAAGTGCGGCTCATCATTACTCCAGTACTTGGCATTCCGGTTAAGATAGAGGCCACCATCACATTTTTTGTAATGTCTCCATGCGGATTTCTTCCAAGGTTTTCTGATCCAATATGGAAGTATGGGATTGGAATAATTGCCTGAAATTTATTTAAATCAACATTATTTATTGGGTTTGTATTATTTGTCGGTTTTTCAAGGTCTTCAATTCTGTTATAATGATAAAATGGCCTAGTTGTTTGAAAGGCATGAGCCTCATAGAATAAAATTGCTGTAAGGGATATTAGTATTAGGTGCTTTTTGTTTCTGCCAATATTTCTTGCAGATACGTTCAAATAGATCATGGTGAAAGTAATGATATTCAATACGAAGAAAAATACCCAAGAGAACCTGGCAATCCCCCTAAATTGTTTGAAAGGACCCATATATTCCAGCAAGAAATCTAATCCAAGGATAAAAGGTATACCAAAAGAGAAAAGAAGTAGAAGGAAAGCACTGGTGAATGCTACATTTAGACGCTTGATGCCTGATATTTTTCTAGCATAATTTAAACCATTTCTAAAAGGGCTGGCAAACAGTTTCATCAAGTAGTTTAGAAAAAAGAGAAATGGGATTGCCCCCACGTAAGAAATTCCTTCCCAGTGAACGGGTCTTATTGGAGTGATGTAATTATGTATTAGATTGCCTAGTGGATATCCAATAGCAAGAAATACTCCTTCCCATCGTGATTTATAAGTTAGGAAGCCAGATGGATTGGACGGCCTGTCATGAACTTCTGAGGTTAACAGGAACCACACTTGAATTACTATAAAAGGCACAATAACTGCCAAAAACAGGTGTAGAACCTTTTTTATATTTGCCTTAGTGTTTTGCTTTTTCATCAGACTTAACAAGAAACAGATAGTCAGAAAAAAGCCACTAAGAGCAAAGTAGTATAAATGTAATAGGGATACAAGGAGAACAGCCAGGCCCAGGATCATGCTATTCTTAATACTAGGCATTTTCGTGTATAAGACCCATAAATATATTATCAGAGGAATTACAAATCCATAAGACAGCCCATAGTGCCCTACTATCCTATGAATCTGTGGTGCCATGAAACCAATACCGATTGCAAATAAAATCGACCAGGGTTTCTCAACTTTGAAGTGACCGAATATTTTATATAACAGCAGGCATGTCAACATAATAGATAAGAGCATTATTATGTTCATAATACCAACGGTATATGGTGAAATATCTATGATGTTTTCTGAAATAAACTTAAGAGCATTAGAGAGCAAGGGTTGTGCATCAGCAAAAACAATTTGTTCTCCATAAGGATAGTTCATCCCTTCAAAATGACTATAGGTTGAATCATATTTGATATGGTAAATAACAGAATAATAGTTTTTAAATCCATCTTCAAAATCCCCCAAATAATAAGTGTTTGGAGCTTGTAATAGCTTTCCATGAAACACAATAAGGAGTAATGCCGAAACTAAAATTATTATTAAAGATCCAGCGTTTTTCTTTAGCATTACTAGTTGTTTTATCGTTTAAACGCTATTATGATGAAATTAACCAATTCCATAAGTAATACTTTGATATTTACACTGCTAAATTCTACGCCGTCTCTTAGCTCAACGGTTACTGGTGTAACTGAAATAGAATTGTCATTTGAGACCAGTTTTACGTATTCTAAGTCAAATAAAAACCTGTCAATTGTGGTCATGGAAAACAGTTCTTTCCCTTTGTTGTCGAAACCCTTAAGTCCACATTGCGTATCTGTTATAGGAAATTTAAAAATTGCCTTTAGTGTCCATCTAAGCAATTTAGAGAGTACTTTTCTAAATATAGGCACCCTTTGGTAATAATCTGGTTCACGATAACCCAAGGCTACATTACTTCCAGATTGAATAGCCTTAAAAATCTTAAAGATACTCTCAATGGTATAAGGAAAGTCTACATCCGTAAAAATCTGATACTTGCCTTTTGCTGAAGCTATGCCTTTTCTAAGTGCTGCCCCTTTCCCTTTGTTGGGATATGAATTGATGATTTGAATATCAGGTATTTCTGCCTCCAGGAAATTTATTTGTGCTGTACTAAAATTCTTTGTTGAACCGTCATTGACTAAGATAAGGTGTATGCTTTGAGCATGTAGAACCTCTTTAAGTTTAATGTAATATTTAGTAAGCTGTTGTTCCCAATTACCAGATGGGTTATAGCAGGGTACAATGATATCTAACGTTTCTCGCTGCATCTTAATGTTTGAAATCTCTCGTAAATGAATAACTATTCTTTCTCTTTCACAAGGATTAGCTTGCCTCGGTAAAATTTATTGCGCTTACTAGCGCTTTTTGATATCAATGAGATTTGGTATATGTATATTCCATTGCTAAGTGTTTCTGTAGATATTAGATATGGGAATGCTATAATTTCCTGACTTATACCAAGCTGCTTTCCACTCATATCAGATAAGGTGACTCTTACATCATAATCAGCAATGTCATTCCCTATTATGTTGATAAAAGCAGGGCCATTTGTTGGGTTCGGGTAAATAGTTGCGGCTGTGCCCATGCTCTTTATATCATCTATAGAAATAAGTACAGTAGCTATATTGGTGTCATTAAAGCTACTAACCGGAGTTGAGATGCCAATAGCATTACCATTGTAATCAGCTCCAATAGAATCTGTAATTATCAATAGCATATCGGTCAGTCCGGTGCCAATACTTCTTGTATTGCCTAAAAGTGCCAAGCCACCACCAGACCTAAGTGCAATCGAGAACCCTTCATCGTCAAACGGATAACCAAATGTAGGCGAAGTCCCAGGTCCAAGCCAATAACCATTTTTATCCCCTCGAAAGAGATAGAAGTCCTTTTCTCCTGCACCGAAACTCTTTGTATATCCCAGGAGCAGATACCGATTGGGATTTTGCTGAACGAGCTGGTAACCCTCATCGTCATCAGCAAGCCCTCCATGGTAATGGTCGAAAAGTACCGCTCCAGTATCATTAACTATTACAAAATATATATCCTTGTTACCCACATTATAGCTTTTGGTTGTTCCGGTAAAGGCATAATTTGAATCCAGAGTTTGTATTACACTAGCGGCAAAATCCATTTCTGCTCCACCATAAACATGGGTCCAGCTGGTATCCCCTGTACTATCGGTTTTAATCAAATATGCATCCCCTTTTCCCAGATCATAGGATTCTGTTCCACCAGCGATGATAAACCCAGAGTCAAGCGTTTCTTTAATTGACCTTCCGAAGTCATCTGCTAAACCTCCATACGTTTTGGTCCATAATGAATCGCCGCTGATATCCGTTTTTATCAAATAAACATCACTGCCACCTGCACCATAACTGAAGGTCTCTCCAATAATAGCAAAGCCACCATCGAAGGTTTGAACAAGTTCATGCCCAATTTCCCAATTTAACCCTCCATAGGTTTTGGTCCAGAGCGTGTCTCCTATACTATCAGTTTTAACCAGATAGATATCATATCCTCCAGCACCATAGCTATCCGTATATCCCAAGAAGATATAGCCTTTGTCAGGAGTTTGTTCAACATGCATTCCAACATCAGTAAATGATCCGCCATATGAGCGTGACCATAAATAATTACCTGATGAATCTACTTTAACGAGGTACATATCAGAATTTCCTAAGCCAAAGCTCCCTGTTGATCCTGCCAGAATATAACCGCCATCGCTGGTTTGCTGAACAGACCTCCCCTGGTCGTAGCTCAAGCCTCCATAGGTATATATAAAGGAAGTATCCTGCCCCATTGTATTTTGGTACGCTAATATTGATAATATGAAAAGGAGGTTTCTCATCAACATTAATTAAAAGATTTTTTTACGGAGATAAACAAGCTGACTCCTCCTGAAATTTCAGGTAATATAAATCCCATGATACTGCGTGAGCCCAGCGCAAGTTCAAAACTCCCAAGATGGGCACTTGTTTCAATGCCTATATTAAACTTTCCATAGCCTCCAAGTTCAAATGAACCACCCAAACGATAATTGTCTTTTATGGTATGCCCACCTTTTAGGTAGATCGTCGGAGAGTAATTTGCAAACATCCTAAGAATGGTGCCAAGGGCAAAGTACCCTCCAGACAAGCTTTCCTGATGCATCTTTAGGTGGAATGTGCCAGGGATGATGCTGGTAAAACTCATTATGTATTCTCCTGGTTTTATCATATCTTCCAAAGAATCTACAGCCGTTTGAAGAACTGAGTCTTCAATTTGCAGAAGATTGTAGATTTCTATGCCGTCATAATGGTAAGTGGAGTCTTTTATCCTGACCAGCGAATTATTATTCCATCTAATAAAACCAAGATCATAAGCTTCCATTCTCAAGTATCCATGCCATCTATTAGGTATATTTTCTTCATTACCTTCAGAGGATTGGAACATATTGTATGGTATATTATAAAATACGGCTCCAGAAAAACCCCATCCATTCATGGCATCCCAGTTTTTGTTGTTTTGATTTGATTGGCTTATCTGGTACAATAGGTCAAGATCTATGTAATTTCCCTTTGTGCTGGTAAATAGGTATCCTCTATATAAATCCATTTGGAAAAACTCCTGGCCCTTTAAAAAAGAGATCCCAAACCCCAACTCAGCTCCATCTTCTTTTTTCTTGATCATGCCAAACTGCAGCTGTTGATATTTGATCAGTTTAGCTGATAAAGATCCAAGCTCGGCGGTATCATTTTCATAGCCTTTATTACCATAAAATCCCACCTTGAACAGATCTTCTGTAAACAATGCATCTCCATGCTGACGATCGTTAATACTACAGAAATAACTATAACCCGTTTTGCCCAGGAAAGTGTCAATTTTATGCGCAAAATACAAGCCGCTGTTTAGGTCAGCACCGATTTTGTTATAATGGACCAGTCTTTTTGAAATGGCATCCTTGGTCGTGTTGTCTATGTACTTGCCGAAAATAAATGCATCATATAGTTTTGTGGTTAGGGCCGTGGAATTTATCTGGAATTCTCCTTTTATGCCAACAGTCATCTTAGCAGAACCTAAGGAATAATTGGAAATACTATAAAGGGTTTGTCCTGCCGTATTATGATGCAACACGACAATCATATAATACAGAAACGATATTTTGATTACACTTTTTACCATATTATTTTGAAGATATTCTATAAGTAAAATCAGCTATTAGCTTTAAGTCCATTTCGTAATCTTCATAAATTTTCAAGATCTGGTTGTTGGGGCTCGTCGAAAAAACAACCCTGACCAGCGCTTTCTTAGCT
>DTSC01000409.1 GCA_012965625.1 Flavobacteriales bacterium
TTTGCACTTTGAGGGTTAAACTTTATTCCCTGCAAAAATGTTCTCTTTGCATTTTCCAGCTCCCCTTTCATCCCATAGGCAATACCTAAATTATCATAAAGATGTTCAGCATTATAAGTCGTATTGATCAGCTTTGAAAAATAGAATATAGATTTATCCAAATCTTTCTTTACTTTTCCATAGATCAGTCCAATATTCAAGTTTGATTTGATATGTTTTGGCTGGATCTTCAGCACTTCCAGATAAGCGTTTAAAGCATTGTCATAATTGTGGGCTGCTTCCTCTAAACGATTGTTTTCTGCCGCAGCCTTTGCAGCTTTTTCATAGGCCACAGCAAGATTATAGTGAGCGTGATGAAATTTCGGATTGATTTGGGTAGACCATACAATCTCATCAATTGCCTTATCTAAATAGGTAAGATCATTGGTTTGGTTGTATTTGGTAATTAATTCAATGCCATAATACAAATGTATGCGGGCACTATTTGGAACATTTTCAACATCTGTTCTATATAATTCAAAGTTATTTTTCCAGGCTTTATTCCTTGCAATTGTCTTATATGAACCTAGTAATAAGATGCTTATTAAGGGTAAGATCCAAATGGACTTTACCTTGTCTTTACCCTCTCCTTTTTGAAATAAATATGGATATAGAAAGCTGGTAATTGCAATACACAATCCCAGAGAAGGTAAATAAATAAACCGCTCAGCCATTGAGGTTCCCACGTTAAATACAGCATTAGAAACAATGGAAAAGGTGATGAAGAAAAAGAAAATGCCAAAACTAACCAGTGGTTTTTTCTTGAAACAAATTACGGCAAATACCAGCAATCCTAATGTTAAAATGGCGGATGCAATAGCCTTCACATTTGATAGGCCAATCAACGGTACCTGGTTAAAAGAATAATCTGAAGACAAAGGATGAGGAAATACCAACAGCATTAAATATTTACCAACGGTGTGGGCGATGGTTCCAAATTTTTCAGAGAAAGTTGCATATAAGTACGGGTCATCCATAATGTCCGTTGTAACCCTATCACCCACCATACCAGCAAATTCCGAACGCATCATTAAGTACAATCCGGATATTATTAAATAGGGCACCATCCCAACAATAATCTCCTTCGTTTTTTTGTGTAATAGCATATGCCAAAAAAGTGGAATAATTGCGATATACGTGATTGCGTTTTCTTTAGACAACAATGCCATGAAATAAACAACGGGAGCTACAGCGAACCAGAGGATTTTGCTGTTATAAGTACTAATGATCAAGGTAAAAACCAGGAATAGAACCACCATAATTTCATCCCTGCTTTTAATATTGGCAACTACCTCAGTATGAACAGGGTGGATCAGGAATAAGACGGCAATTATCAGCGGAAGCCAGGAGTTCTTATCATCTAGGATCTTTAAAAAAAGCAAGAATACAAGAACTGTCGAGAGTGCAAAAAGCAACAAATTCCCCAAATGCCCAACAAAGGGGTTTCGACCGAAAAATTCATATTCAATCGCAAAAGAAACAATAGACAAAGGCCTATACCTTCCACCTGTAAGCTCCAGCGCTTCCCCATAGGTGCCCACAAAGGCATCATGGGTCATTATGTCTTTAATGCCATCGAGCCCCTTTTTCGTGAAGTTATTACCAGTTATCACGATATAATCATCAAGTGCAAAATCGTGAGACAAGGTATTTCCGTACAAAATAAATGTAAGGAGCACTAAAATGGCCGAAAGTTTAAGGATATCTTGATTTCTCATAAAACGATCTCGCAACTTAAAGGATAATGATCAGACAAGGAATTTGATTTAATTGTACTAAATCCTTTGCTTTTAATTGACTTGCTATGAAGAATATAGTCAATACGAAGGGATGGAAAAGCTCCAATGTATGTCCTGCCCAACCCTTTTCCCGATTCTA
>DTSC01000410.1 GCA_012965625.1 Flavobacteriales bacterium
AATTTGCTTAAGTATTTAAAGGTTCTCAGCATGACCTTTTGGCCTTATGGCCGTTTTAGAAAGATTTTTAATCTCAGCTTTCTAGGACAAAAGTATTTGCCAAGGCTCTTGTAAACAATGATAAAAAACGTATCTTTGTACGTTTCAAAACATATCTATTTAAAGTTTCCAGATAGAAAAACCACGTAAAATGAAAGCTGCCAAGGAAGATTTGCACACCATTTTTGACCTAATAAAGTCATTGAGCCGCTCCGAAAAGATCCATTTCAAGAAGTTTTCCGTGCTATATGCGGAAACCGGACAAGGGAAGTTCATACAGCTATACGATGCCCTAGATGGCCTGAAGCATTTTGATGTTCCTGCCTTGAATGATGCTATAAGCAACCCGGATATTATAAAAGACGTTAAGCCAGTAATACATTTTCTTAACAGGCAACTGATGAGCTCTCTCCGGGTATATCATGCCACCATATCCGTAGAAACAAAACAAAAAGATACCTTGCGCAACCTGGACCTTCTCTATTCAAAGGGGCATTTTGCCCAAAGCAAAAAGATCTTGGACAAAGCCAAAAAGGAGGCTTATAAATATGATAAGTTCAATTGTATCATAGCCCTGCTGGAATGGGAAAAGAAGCTGATCTCCAAATATGTTGACTATAAGCAGCAGAACAAGGTGATGCAAAAGATATTCATGGAGCTGGAAGCAGTAATTGAAAAGAAGATAAACCTGTACCTCTTTGAGTTTGAGTTCAACAATATATATAGCCTGGTTAAACAGGTCAACAAGGTGCGCAATGAAGAAGAATTGGAAACCTGGAAGTCGCTTGTAAGACCTGAGACCTTTACTGATACTTCCTCTGCCTTGTCTTTTAGTGCACAGCTATATTTCAAGTTTATCAATTCAGCTACATTTTTTACAGAAGGAAGAATTACAAAAGCACTCGAGATTGCTGATAAAAGGATGGAATACCTCAATAAAAGCAAAGACCTTATTAAAGATGAACCCCATCATTTCGTTAATGTGCTGGGTAATGTGCTTACCTGTAGAAATAGTTTGGAGGTTCTTCAAAACAGCAATTACAAGAACAATAAAAATGCCTTTTTCAGGGTGCTTAAGAGATTAAATGACCTGAGAGCCAATACAAATGAGCTAAAAGTAAAAGTTTTCTCCAACGTGGTGATCCATGAACTGGGGTTTTACATCAATACAGGTGATTTTAATAAAGCGGCATCCATTTGCAGCAGGGGTGAGGAAGACCTGAAGGACCTTCCGGGAAAGCTGGGAAAGGCTTCTGATCTGTGCTTTCTTTATTATTCTGCGTATGCCTATTTTGGGATTGGAAAATATGAGATGGCCCTGGAGTATGTTCATAGCTTATTGTCTAACGACTATGGTGAAATACGGCTTGACCTGCAATGCTTCGCAAGGATTATAAAACTTCTCATTCTCCTGGAAAAAGAAGATTTTCAGGAACTGGAAAGTGGCGTGAAGGAGGCTGATAGCTTTTTAACAGAAAATGAAAGGTTGTTTCCTATAGAAAAAAGCATGCTGAAATTTTTTGGAGCTGTGAGACCCGGTAAATTACCTGATAAGAAGACATTTGCTGCACTTAAAGCAACATTGGAAGGTCATGCAAAAGTAAAATACGCCGGCAATTTTGATGAGTATTCTCATTTTATCTGGTGGCTGGACAGTAAGATCAAAGGCCTGAAGCTTTCACAGGTAATAAGCAAAGCTGTAATAAAACAATAAGAACATTATGTATGAAGCTAAGATAAAGGATGACCCCCTGTTTGACCTGATAAAATCACTTACGCAGACAGAAGCAGCATTTTTTAAAAAATATGCTTGTATCCATGTTAAAGGAGAAGAAAACAATTATGTGCAGCTTTTTGATATACTGGATGGGATGGAATATTTTGATGCTGCTGCATTGAGAAAGCAGCTGGGTAAAAAAAATGTGCCCAAACAGCTGCACCGGGTAAAAAACTACCTGTATAATCAAATTCTAAGCTCGCTTCGTGAGTACCATGCCGCAATCACGATTGAAGAACAGCTTAAGGATACCTTGAAAGACATTGAAATTATGTATGGCAAGGGGAACTATAAGCTTTGTAAAACGCTCCTGGATAATGGGAAGGCCCTTGCCTATAAGTATGAGAAGCTTAACGCCATCATTGAATTTTTGGAATGGGATATCAGGTTAATATCAAAGGACATAGGTTATAAAAATAAGACGGAATTATTATCCAATATATTTTTAGCCCACAAATTGGTGTTGGATCAGAAAAAAAACCTGTATGAATATGAGCTGTGGTTTAACAAAATGTATACGGTGATAAAGTCCAACAATAAGATCAGGGACGCTAAGCAAATGATGGCCTGGGAAGAGATCATGGGACAGGATATTTTCAAGGAGGAGTCCAAGGCGCTGTCCTTCCAGGCCAAAATTATTTACAATTACTGCTGGGGTGGCTTTTACTATTGTACAGGAAATTGGATGAAGGTATTGGAGGTGGTTAAAAGGCGCTATGATTTACTGGAATCCCGGCAGGACCTCATCAATGATGCACCCCATCAATACATCAATATTTTGGGAAATAAGCTGGGCCTCCTGGTTAATCTGCCTACGATGCAAAGCATAAGTCTTCAGGAAGGGGAAACTCGGTTTTTCGAAATTGTAAAATCTATGAAGCGGTTTGGAAGGTTATGGCGATCGCTAACAGGAATATCTGAAATTGAGATCAGGGTATTTGCCAACACCACTATTCATGAGCTTGGGTTTTACGTAAGCAGGGGAGATTTTATCAGTGCCATGACTTGTTCTGAAAAAGCAGAGGAGAAAATGGAATCCTTGGTACATAGTATCGGCAGGTCATCAGAGCTGGCTTATTTATATTATACGGCCTATGCATATTTTGGTGCCGGAGAATACAGAAGGGCATTGCGTTATATCAATTATATAATGAACAATAATTACCTGGAGCTTAGAGAGGACATGCAGTGTTTTACGAGGATTCTCAACCTGATGGTACATTATGAGCTGGGGAACGTATTCGTTCTCGAAAGTGGAGTATTACATGCGAAAAGGTTTTTGAAACAAAAGGGATATTTCTTTGCTTATGAGAAATGCTTGCTGGTGTTTTTCAAAAAAGCAGCTATGATGAAGCTGGATACCAGGAAGGAGGAGGCGAAAGCGCTGCTGTCATTGCAAAATGGCTTAAAGGCTGTGCCTCAAAACAAATACACAAATAATTTTGATGAATATTTTCATTTCATGTGGTGGATAGAAAGTAAATTAGCACATAAGCCATTTGCAGAGACAGTGCAGGAAGGGGTTGCCGGATTTGTTGAAAAATCCAAAGCGTAGACAGGTATATTTCTTAGGGATTGTTCTGCTCAGGAAATTTTTACACCCATTACCGAGATATCATCTATTTGTTCACCCTTGCCCTTCCAGGATAAGATAGCCTCCTCCAGCATCTTTTTCTGCTCATCCATTGGCAGATGGGCACCCTCCAAGATCACCGCTTTTAAGCGATTGTAGCCAAATTTCTTTTTATCTTCTCCTCCAAATTGGTCTATCATGCCGTCTGTAAAGAGGTAAAGCTGGTCATTGGGCATAAGTGTAAATTCTTTAAGGTTAAAGGGTTTTCCCCGGCCAAAATAATACCCTACAGGATAATTATCCCCTCTTTCCTCTATAAATTCTCCATTGCGCAAGATGTAAAATACCTGGCCAGCTCCAGCGAATTTGATCGTTCTGGTTTCTGGGTTAAAATCAATTAAGGTGATGTCCAAGCCATCATAGATATGGGTTTTAACATCTTTCTGTGCAAAGGAGCTGATTATATGATTGCGTATTGTATCGAGTACCTTATTAACCTTGGTTTCGCCATTCTCTATAATGATCTCATTGAGCAAGGCAGTGCCTATCATACTCATGAATGCTCCAGGCACTCCATGTCCGGTGCAGTCTGCCAGTGCAATTAAGATATTTTCGTTTTTTTGTTTATACACCCAATAGAAATCACCGCTCACGATGTCTTTGGGCTTGTAAATAATAAACAAATTCTCTAAGCAGCTTTCAATATATCCCATGGAAGGCAGGATAGCCTCCTGAATGCGTTCCGCATACTTAATACTATCCTTGGTTTTGATGCTGGCAGCTTCAATAAGTCGTTTTTGTCTTCTGTTAACTTGAAAACGGCCATACAGGATGGTTAAAAACAAGGTAATTAAGGCCAAGCCACCAATAAGTGCTAAACGGTAATTTCCCTCCAGCTCCAGCTGTGTCTGCTGAACCAAAAGCTGTGCATCTTTTACCTCTTGCAGCTGGGCATTTTTAACGCTGTCTGCCGCCGCAATCTTCTCATATTTTACTTTTGCTTCAAGTTCAGCAATATCATTCTTTGTTTTATTATTAAACAAGGAATCTTTTGCTACTATGTACTGCTTATAATACCTGAGTTCCATTTGAGAGTTGCCCAGGCTGCCATATGCTTCTGAAAGGCATTTACAATTATATTTCTCATCCTTTACAGACCCTATATCCTCAGCAATAGCAAGGCCTTTCTTGCACATTACTAATGCCTGAGAATAGTTATTAATTTCATTGTAGAAAGCCCCTATATTGCTTAAAACATTGGCAATTCCAGATTTATTACCCAGCTCAACCCTTATTGCCAAGCTCTTATTAAAATGCTCAATGGCCAGGTTATATTCACCCATGGCTTTATAAATATTGCCTATGTTATTGTATTGTCCGGCCATCCCTTTTTCATCATCAAGCGAATCAAATATTTTCAGGCTTTCCATAAACTTCTCTAATGCCATTTGCAGCTCTCCCATTTCGCGATAGCAAATGGCTATGTTACCTGCTAGATTTCCATGGGCAATACTGACCTCTAGCCCTTCATACATTAAAGAAGCTTTATTAAAATATTTCATGGCAGTTGGACAATCATCAGATGATTGGTATATCAATCCAATATTATTGCAAATATTGCCGATTCTCTTATTATCACCAATATCTTCCCAAATCTTAAGGCACTTAAAATAAGCTTGCAAGGCTTTTATATTGTTACCCTGATGTTCTAAAACACTCCCAATATTCATGAAGGCATTTGCTATTCCTTCTTGACTATCTAATTTTTTATATATATTGAGAAATTGATGGTAATATTTTAATGCCATAGGATAATCCCCTTTTACAAAATATACAGTGGCAATGGTATTATATGCTATGCCTTCCCATTTTATCAACTTCTTTAACCTGGCAAAAGCAAGCTGCATATTGGCAAGAACAAAGGCTGAGTCTGGATTTTTTCGGTAATTTGTCCATGCAACTCTGTGCAATGCCAGGAGGCGAGCCGTATCAGGCATGGTAGTGTCTTGCCAAATAGTCCAGAGAGAATCCAGGTTCTGTGCCTTAACAGAACAAGGCTGCAGGGACATACAACAGCAAAGAAGAAAAATAGTGTGGATCCAATATCTCATCATGAAATTAAAACATTACATAAATACGGATAATTATTGTGTAAGTTCCTTTGAAAGTTAATTATTTGAATTTTAAGAGACCTTTATACCCATAACAGAGATATCATCTATTTGTTCATAATGTCCCTGCCAGGATAGTAGAGCATCCTCCAATATCTTTTTCTGCTCATCCATAGGTAGGCTTGCGCCCTCTGAAATTGCTTCTTGTAATCTGTTGAAGCCAAATTTTTTCCTGTTCTCCCCTCCAAATTGATCGACAATGCCATCAGAAAACAAGTATAGCTGGTCCTTGGGCATTAGTGTAATCTCTTTAAGGTCAAAGGGTTTCTCCCTGCCAAAGTAATAACCTACAGGGCAACTATTCCCCTTTACCTCTATAAATTCGCCATCGCGCAAGATATAAAAACGCTGTCCTGCTCCAGAGAAAGAAAGGGTTCTCTTGGTAGCGTTATAATCAATAAAAGTAATATCCATACCATCCTGAATATGGTGCTTGGAACCCTTTTGTTCAAAAGCGCTGATAATATGAGTTCTTATCAATTCCAATACTTCATTAACCTTGGTAACTCCTTTTTCTATGATGATCTCATTGAGCAAGGCAGTGCCTATCATGCTCATGAAAGCACCAGGCACTCCGTGTCCGGTGCAATCTGCCATCGCAATCAAGACACTGCCATTTTCTTGTTTATATAACCAATAAAAATCACCGCTAACGATGTCTTTGGGTTTGTAGAGGATATAGTAATCATCCAAACAGCTTTTAATATATGCATCGGATGTTAGTATAGAGCTTTGAATGCGCTTTGCATACATGATGCTATCTTTGGTTCTGGTGCTCGCTGCTTCAATGATTTGTTTTTGGTCCCTGGTTATTTGAAATCTTTTGAAGAGAAGGATAGAAAACACAAGAATTGACAGCAAAAATATTACCAAGGCAAAACCCAGCTTGTTTTGAAATGCGATTTTAATATCTTGTTCGTTGATAGCAGCAACATGGTGCAAGCTGTCAGCTGCTGCTTTCTTCTCATAGGTAAATTTGTATTGCTGCCTGATGCTGGCCTCTTTGGTTTCCTCATTGACGATGCTGTCGTGCATTTGAATGTACAGCTCATGCATCTCCAATGCTTTTCGGTTTTTTCCTATGGCCTTGTAGGATTCGTATAGGATTTTGGCAGCTGCCCTTGTTTGCGTGGGTATATCAGCAGCAATTTTCATGGCATCTGAACCAAGCTCTATGGCCTTGCCATGGTTTCCCTGTAAGGCATGGCTCACAGCGAGACCAAGCAGTGAGGCAGAGATGTCTTCCTTATTACCCAGTTTTTTTGTTATCTCCAGGGCCATGTAAAAATATTCCTTTGCAAGAGAATGGTTGCCTAGCTTTTGTTCAATCTGGCCTAAGCCGATTAATGCATTAGACGTTGATATATTGTCATGTACTTCTTCACCTAATAGCAAACCTTCCATAAAATGGTCTCTGCCTTTTAAATATTCCTCTTTCTCAGTGTAAACGGCTCCAATATTTATCAAAGCATGAGCCATATTGCGTTTTTCGTCTAATAAGCGCTTAAAAATTTCTAAGCACCTGGTATAACACGATAAGGCTTGCTCGTGATGGCCTTGTAGATCATAGATGATACCCAAATTTTGCAGCGAATTGGCCAAGCCAGAGCTGTCCTTCAATTCTTCCTGTATTTTCATGCATTTTCCGTAAATTTCAATGGCTTCCATATAATAGCCCTGCTTAATATATAAGAGGCCTAAATTGCCTTGCATTGAGGCCAAAGACTTTTTGTCATTCAAAGATTCATACAAATTACAAGCATGAATAATCCTTATTAAGGCCAGGTCATAATTACCCATAATGCCAGATGAAACACCCTGCATGTTCAGTGCAGTAGCCATGTAGTTTTTATTGCTAACAAATTCAGCAAAATCATATTGTTGCTGGGCTAAATGATAAGCAGTGTCGGGCTGGGAGAAGAGATAAACATCCCATACTAATTTATTTATTGCCTTTAAGCGATTGGTGTCGGCCTGGGTGCTGTCGTGCCAAACAGACCAGAGAGAATCAATTTTTTTCTGCTGGGCAAAACAGGGTTGCAACCCAATCAAAATGCAGATGAGGAGAAATGCGGGATACCAGAATTTCATATAAACAAGATAATATCACATATCAATACGAAAAATGTTTCTAATTGTTCAGGTTTTTTTAAAGTATTGTTAAGGCCTTGCAATCAAAAATACAATTCTCAGGTATTTATCCTAATAATCAACTTTGTTACCTTGCAAAGACCAATAATGGGAGCGGTTTATCTTTGTTAGGCATTATATTTATCTGATTACCATTAAGCGGAAGGTGTTTTTTATCAATAATGACATAAAAGATGCATCTTCTTAAAGCTTTAAGCTTTTTGCATGATTTATTCTTATTTTTGGCATATAAACCAGAATGATATTAAGGAGTAAAACCGATGATAACGCGTGAGGAAGTAGATGAAGCACAGAAGAAATGGGGCAGGGGACTGATAAGTATTGGGGCTCTTAACCATGACAGGGCCGCTTGCGAAAAACGCACCGATGAGCTTTTAGATAATTTATATGCCTATAATCTTGGAGATGTTTTGTTCAAGCCAACCAAGGTAACAGTTAATCAATTCCGTTTAACCAAGAAAAGTGCCAAATCGTATTTTATTGGTGGTGATCCCATGAATCAGGAAGATGCTGGCTTTGCATTAAAGCCATGGATAAAGGTTCGTTTTGAAAATGTAGCTGTTATATTAGAATCAAACAGGGCCTTGGCTATGGGCAACTATTTTTTCACAGATTCGGAAGGGGGTGAAACCAAAGTAGAATTCACTTTTGGCTACCAAAAAGACAGCCATGGAAGATTGAGAATAGATTTACATCATTCCTCCTTGCCCTATAGCCCATAAGTTTTTCTTGATTCTGGGAATTGATGCTGTTAAACCCTTAACTTTTACGGTTCCGGCGTCCCCTGTTCTCATGACGCCTGTTTTTATCTCCCCATCTTCCTTCTTTTTTCTTGCTATGGTCTCTGCGTTTTGAGGATTTTCCTTTTGAGAAAGAGCCGCTTGCAGGTTTTTCTTTTGAGGGCTCTATTACCAATGAAACCCCTTCAAAAGTTTGGCCTTTCAAGGCTTTAATAAGCTGAGCTTCCGAAGCATCTTCAATTTCAAAGAATGAGAAAGTCTTCATTATGTCTATCTTGCCAATATCTGCATCTCCGGAATCCAAGCCTTCATTGATCAAGCCTATTAAACGTGCTGGATTTAAATTGTTCTTGGATCCTACATTGATAAACAACCTTGAATGGGAGGCTTTTCCTTTATCTTCCCTCCTTCTTTTTTCTCCTCTTTTTCCGGATTCACCTTTCTGGTTCTCTGATACATTGATGTCTCTGGAGTATTTATAGTAAGATAAGAACCTGTTGAATTCTGCCGAAACAAAATGTTTTATCAATTCTTCCCTGCTCAGCCAATCCAGCTTTTCGTAAATAGTGGGTAAAAATGGCTCAATTTGTATTTCGTCCACCTTTACTTTTTCAATCTTGTCGATGAGTGCATACAGCTGTTTGGTGCAGATGTCTTTTCCGCTGGGCACACTGGCTTTAGAAAAAACGATACCGGATTTCTTTTCGATCTCTTTTATTTTTCTGGTTTCCCGCGTGTGGACTATAGCTATGGAGATACCGCTTTTGCCTGCCCTTCCAGTCCTTCCGCTTCTATGGATATAGATCTCCGAATCATCTGGCAGATTAAAGTTAATGATATGTGTGAGGTCGTTTACGTCCAATCCTCTTGCAGCTACATCTGTAGCAACCAATATTTGCAATTGCCGTTTCCTGAACCTTCCCATTACTTCATCCCGTTGTGCCTGCGATAAATCACCATGCAAGGCATCCGCATTGTAGCTGTCCTGCATCAATTTATTCGCTATTTCCTTGGTTTCACGACGGGTCCTGCAAAACACGATCCCATAAATATTGGGGTTAATGTCCGCGATGCGCTTGAGCAATTCATAGCGGTCTTTGGCCTGAACCATATAATAGAAGTGCTTCACATTATCAGCTCCCTGGTTCACCCTCGCAGCAGAGATCTCTATAGGATCTTGCATGTATTTTTTGGTGATGGTTAGGATCTCTTTAGACATGGTCGCAGAAAACAGGAGGGTTTGTTTCTTTTTTTGGGTTTCAGACAATATCGCATCCAGGTCCTCCTTAAAGCCCATGGAAAGCATCTCATCTGCCTCATCTAAAACAACACGCACCACATTGCCCAGTAATAATTTTTTTCGCCTGATAAGATCTTTTGCCCTGCCCGGCGTTGCAACAACAATCTGTGCACCTCTCTTTAAGGCTTTCATTTGTGGTTCAATACTCGCCCCACCATAAACAGCCACCGTACTCAGCCCTTTAATGTTTTTTGAATAATTGGTGATGTCTTTGGTGATCTGTAAACAGAGCTCTCTTGTTGGACAAAGCACTAAAGTTTGAGTGCTCTTATCCTCAATATTTGTCAATTGTATAGAAGGCAAGCCAAAAGCAGCTGTTTTTCCTGTACCTGTTTGGGCAGAAGCGATCATGTCACGGTCTGAAGCCAATAAATGTGGTATTGCCTTAGCCTGAATAGGAGTCGGTTTCTCAAAACCCATGCTCTTGATTGCATCCAGTATTTTATCTTCTAAGTCAGTTTCTGAAAAAGAGTCCATCTTTTCTTTAAGAATTATTCTGCAAGAGTATCATTTTTAATCGTGGTATTTGCCAATGTCTTCCATTTCTTTTCGAACAAAGATTCATGTCTGGTGGGATAGCCTTGTTTATGATAACTCATTTTGATGGATATAATGCCAAATCTTAATCTATCATGATCCTTGCCCTGGAGGTCCTGGCTTTACCTTGCAGCTCAATGAAGTAGACCCCAGCGTTGAGGTTGCCTCTTTGAATAATAACCTCTTCAGAATAAATATCTTCCTTCACCCAAACCTGGGCACCCAATACGTTATATAGCACGAGCTTATATGGTTCTCTTTTATCGTTGTTAAAGACAAGCCTAGCTGACTGGCTGAAAGGGTTGGGATAGATGCTTAACAAGCTGGTAGCTGGCTCCTGTTCCTCAGTGCTTACAATATAGAGGGTGGTGATGTTGGATCTTGTATTGTCTGTAATACAAGAAATTGGTGGCACAACCTCAACGACATATCTTGAATAGGGTGTATGTGGCACCGTGGTAACAGTATATGCATTGTCTCCGAACGGAGCAGTCCCCACTTCTGTCCAACTATTATTGCCGGTACTGTCAAAGAGGATCCTATAGGTGGAAAAGGTGAAACCTTCATAATCATTCCATTGAAGTAAGGGGTCATCGTTGCTGTCCGTTGTTGCAGTAAGATGAATGGTTTTGTGTTGATCGCTAAGCCCACCCTCATTGCCGCAGCTGTCAAGAATAGCAATTTTATATTTATAAGACTTATTGTTGGGATCCGCCTCTGGACTAACGTCATAGAACTCGCTAAGATCACTATAGTGTACACTGCCGATGGGCTGGAAATTATTGACGGTGATCTCCCTATAAATGATAAAGCTATCTATATTAGTGGTGATGGGTTTGTCCCATACTATAAGATTATTTGTGGAGTTTGAATCTACGCCCACCATGCATATTGGAACACTCTGAGTATCGCAGATTGAACTTTTTAAAGCATAAATATCTGCAACTCCCAAGGAGGTAAGACTTAATGATCCTGGTCCGGCATCAAAATCAGCAGTTCCATAAAAACTGCCTGTAGTATACGTATTGCCTGAATTATCAATGGCAATAGAATTGCCGATATCTATTTCCGTTCCTCCCATTTGCTGGGTCCATATCGTTTTTCCTGAAGTATTGAGTTTCTGTATAAATATATCGGAAAGCCCCAGGGAGGTTAGGTTGAGTGTTCCGGTATCTGTATCAAAATCAGCTGTTCCGTAAAATATACCTGTTATGTGGGCATTGCCCAGATTATCAACAGCAATGCCATTAGCGATATCTACCCCTGTTCCACCCAATTTTTTAGCCCAGATATAGCTGCCATTATTACTCATCTTCTGTATGAAAATGTCACAAAGGCCATCAGCTGTAAGGTTTGCTGCACCACCATTCGGATCAAAATCTACTGTTCCGTAAAACAAGCCTGTAGTATATACATTGCCAGAATCATTGACAGCAATGGAATAGCCATTCTCTACGCCAGTACCACCAATCTGTTTGGCCCAGACAAGAGCTCCTGCTGGATCGAGCTTTTGGACAAAGATGTCCTGACTGCCAAGGGTGGTGAAGTTTAATGCACCTGACCCAGGGTCAAAATCCACATTTCCTTCAAAATACCCTGTTGTAAAGACATTTCCGGAATTATCCGTAGCGATGGAAAAGCTGTCTTCAGTATTTGCTCCTCCGGTTTTTGTTGCCCAAACCAAGTTTCCAGATGCATCCAGCTTTTGAACAAAAAAATCATAGCCACCTCCTGATGTTAGGTTCATTGTGGCTGTGCCAGGGTCAAAATCTACCGTTTTCTGAAACCTGCCCGTGAGATAAACATTGCCTGTGGCGTCTACGGTAATAGACTTGCCTTCATCAGCATCTGTTCCCCCCATTTGTTTGGCCCAGACAAGGTTACCGGCAACATCCAGCTTTATTGCAAATATATCAAAGCCTCCATTGGAGCTTAGGTTTACTGTGCCTGTTCCCGGATCAAAATCTGCCGTTTCAGAAAAAAATCCGGTAGCAAATACATTGCCGGAATTGTCAATAGCAATAGAAGACGCCTGGTCCCAACCTGTGCCACCCATACTATTGGCCCAGACTAAATCACCCGAGGCGTCCACTTTCTGGATAAATATGTCCTTGTCTCCAGTGGATGTAAGGTTCATTGTCCCAGCCCCTGGATCAAAATCTGCGGTTCCTCCAAAGGAGCCTGCGGTATATACATTGCCGGAATCATCAACAGCAATAGAATAGGAGGCATCATTGTCTGATCCCCCCATTTGGTTTAGCCAATGCAGGTTTTGTGCAGGAAGTATAAATATTAGCTGGGTGAGCAAGAAATTAAGGAGAACCAGTTTTTTCATCAAGGTATTTGTATATTAGGATAAAATACGATTATAGAAAAGAAATAGTTACATAAAAAAACAATAATTGATATTCTTTTTATTGGGCTAGTAGTTTTGGTTGGAATAACTTTCTTCTTTTAAGCAAAATGGAAATTCACGAGGATGTTTAGGAAACGCCTTAAAATTAAATTTTCTTCAAGCGGATATTGAGACAAGAACATTTTGGGCAGCAGCCATACCAGTGAGGCGTAATAAACAGCTCATCATCATCCTGGAAGTTCCCTGTTATAAGAATGAGGAAGTCAATGATCCACCAAATCCCACATCCACCAACCGTGAAAAGCATCAGGAGGGCCATACTTGCCTTGCCAGTATAAAACCGATGACCTCCATACAAACCAAGAAAAATACAGAGCAGCAGCGTAATGACAAAACTCTTATCTGATAGAAATATATTCTTTTTGGTTTTTTTTATTCCTAAGGATTTCTCGCTGCCAAATACCTTATTGCAATTCCAGCATTCATAATTGAAGGGATACATCCTGAAGGCTTGTGCTGCTTTTCTGTCTGCTTCCCTGGGATCGGGATAGTGGTTGCAGTATTCACAATAGACTTTTCCCTTGTAGGTTTTTAACCCAGCTCCGCAACCTTCGCAGGTTTCTGTCATTGTCTTATGAGTTTAAGAATGTCTTTATTGCTTTTTCTGATAGCTCTTTAAAGGTAATCTTCTTATCATTTAAAAGAACGTAGGAGTCTTCGTTATATTTATTTAGCAGATCAGTAATTTGTTTTGCCTTTTCCACTTCACCCTGGCCTAGATAACAGTTCATAATGGCATATTGGCACTTGGCAGCAGTCTTTCCAAATTCATTTCCTCCTTCCAGCACACTGATAGTAGCATTGGGATGCTTATCGATAACCTCCTGATAATTGATTATAGCCTTTTCAAACTGGTTTATTTGAAAATAACAGAGTCCAATGTTGTAAAGGGCATCGTCTACCAGCTCACTATTGGGAAATTCTTCAATTAGGGCTCTGAATTCACCGATTGAATCGAGGTAGAACTCGTTCCCTGCTTGTTGTAATGCCTTGGTGAAATATTGTATCTCTTTGTCGTGCATGGTTTATTCTTCTTCTGTATTTTTATTGTTGTGTTGATTTTCGGCCTCTTCTTTATAGTCGGAAGGTGAAAAGGGCTTGTATTTGTTAACCCTGAAATAAAAGGCAGCGCCACCTGTAACTGCTGCCATCACTATACCTATCCAAAAATCCTGGTATTCCAGCTTGTACGCTACGTAAGCCAATACTATAACGGTAACGGCAAGAAGGAATGAAGCTATCTTTGATGAAAAGGAAGACAAGAAGGTAAAGGGGATGATACAAAATGCAAAACCGGCCAGTATCTGCAAGAACGACCGCTTGTCTTCTATGGCAAAAATGATCAAGCCCCCAAAAATTACGGCGGCCAATATGCCAATCAATATGTTATTACCAGGTTTTCCCATTTATTAGATCTTATTCATCAGTTCCTTTTTCTTCTCATCATATTCCTCCCTTGAGATAGCCTCCATGTCGAGCAGCTCTTTGAGTTTCTTGAGCTTGTCCATTGCCGATTCACCACTACCTCCTCCTCCTTGTGTGGCCCCCGCCATAGATTGCTGTATCATTCCAGGCATGGCAAACCCCATGCCTAATCCGGCACCAGCTCCTACCATGGCACCCATGCCGCCGCCTTCGTTCTTTGCGGCCTCTTCCAGTGACATAGCCACTTTGTATTTCATGAATTCATCCATGTTCCCTAATGCAGCCATGCCGGATCGCTGGTCGATCATTTCCTGTACATCCTCTGGTACAGAGACAGAATTAATATAGCAATCGTGCAAGAGCAGCCCCAGCCCGTCAAAATCCTGCTGCAATTGGGCTTTTAATATGAGGTTGATGTCATCAAAGGATGCGGGCATGTCAAATACAGACTTCATCTCATCGCCAAGTACAGTATTAAGCTTTGAAACAATAATACTTCGAAGGTAGCTTTCAATTTCTCCGATAACGTATAAGCCCTGAGTTCCGACAACCTTGTTGATGAAAAGTATGGAATCTGCAACTTGTATGGAAAAGGTGCCAAATGACCGTATCCGTATCATTTTTAATTCTGTATCCCTGAATAAGATGGGTTCTGTTGTACCCCATTTCATGTTGGGGAAAAGCTGTTTGCTCACAAAATACACTTCAGCTTTAAAAGGGGAATCTTCACCATAGGCAAAGGAGGTAACCCATTTTGTTATTTTGGGTATGTTCTGTGTTTTAAGCACATGCCTGCCAGGACCAAAGACATCCAATGCTTTGCCATCCCTGAAAAAAACGGCATCCTGGCTCTCCCTTACAGTAAGCTGAGCACCCCACTTTATTTCACAGGGTCCGTCATCAGGCACTCTTTTAACCATTATCTCACCTGAGTGGTCTAAAAACTCTAGTACCTCCATTAATTTTGCCATATCAGATCGTATTCCAATTAAAATTCACTGATGTAATTATTTCTGTTATCCAGGCTTTTTTGTGCCTTTTTAATTTGGGAAACCAGCTCGTTTAAGTCAGCCGCTGAAGCTGTTAATGACAGGTTGTTTATGTCCTCTGCAAGGCCAAGGTCCAGCTGGTAGATATTAAAAAGCTCATCTTCTTTTATTTGCCCATCTGCAAAAAAAGACGTTTCACCATAGGGCGCATAACGTACCCTTGAGTTAAAAGTGTTAAGCAGTTTTCGGCAGTCTTCCATACTACGCATAAGCTCCTTATCCTTTATTCTTATTGCTTCATTGATGCGTTCGTATAATATTTTTTCGATTCTTGCTATCTTATCGGCAAGACCAACCCTTAAAAGTTTATCGCAATTTCTTCTTCCATCCCGTTCAGCATAGCCACGGTATCCTGGTATTAGGGAGCCAATCTTGTCAAAGATGTTTTTACGCTTGTCCATTAACCACTAATATATTAATAATTATTAACTTTAGCAGAAACAAAGAAAGTTTATGCCAGGAAAAAATTGTGATAACTGCGGTGCTGAAAATGAATTGATCCTTTCGAGCTGTATTTATTGCGGTGCCATATTGCCTGGCACTGATATTGAGGAAGAGTCTGTTGAACTGGAGGAGCTTCTTCAGAATTGCAGCAAGTGGATAGGGAAGTTTGAAGCCATGGTTGGCAATCCTCAAACCTTGACAAATGCGAAGCAGAAAGATTCCCTTTCTGGGGACATCTTCGGCAAAGTACTTTCAAAAACACTTGGTACTGATGCTGTTTCTTATTCAGCGACATTGGGAGCAGTAAACAAGTACATGGATATTCTTGATGTGAAGGCACAAGGGTCTGATCTGATGAGGTCTAAGGTCCGAGAGCTTAAAGAACGATTCAGGCAAGCAAGGATACTTGAAAAGAAAACTGAAGCCAAGCAGTCAAAATTAAAAAGAATGGCCATAATAGGACTTGTAATTATGGTTACATTGTTTATTGTGCTATTTGTATGGATGGGTACAAATGCAGGTAAGGGAAAGGAGAAAGAGGTTGTAAGACTTGAAAATCTGATGGAAGATATTAATACAGCAGTGAAGGATGGGAATTTTGATACGGCTGAAATTCTGTGCGCCCAGCTAAAATGGGAATACGATGATTCCTGGACCCATTACGATAATGAAACTAAGGCATGGGACGAGAAAAGGGAAACCATGTTGACTACTATTAGGGAGATCAGGCTAAGGGATAAATAGCCAGGCCCATCACGAACCAATAAAACCTAAAACAAGGCGTTTATATTCGAAGTCGTACCTTCATAACTTTATGGAAAACTTCTTTAAAGATGAAAAGAAGGTCACATCTATATTGTAAATAATCTCCACTTTCTTAAAAGGATGCAACCTTTTGTTAATATCTTGCATCATATATATATAAGCAGTGTTTGATACTAAAGATCAGGATCTCTTGAATAGCGACAATGACCTGCAGCTGGTTAAAGGCTGTATAGATGGCGATCTTGTATCTCAAAAAAAATTATACGAACGATTTGCTAAGAAGATGATGGGTGTTTGCTTGCGATATGCTGATAATTATGAAGATGCACAAGACATCCTGCAAGATGGATTGATAAAGGTCTTTAAGAATATAGATAGCTTTAAAGGTTCCGGCTCTCTGGAAGGATGGATACGCAGGATAGTCGTTAATACAGCCCTGGCTACCTACAGGACATCAAATCCATTGAGATTAAGTAAGGGAAGTGAAGAGCTGGAATATATACCAGCATCAGATGATGACATCCTCGGTTCTATATCAGTAAAGGACCTCCTGAACATAATAAGAAAGCTGCCTTCAGGATATCGTATCGTTTTTAACTTATATGCAATTGAGGGCTATAGCCATAAAGAAATTGCGGAACAATTAGATATAACAGAAAGCACATCAAAATCACAGTATTCAAGGGCCAGAAGCCTTTTGCAAAAAATTATTCAATCAGAAGAAGTGTCATAGCTTATGCCAGAAGAAAAAGATAAGATAAAAGATTTGTTCAGCTCAGCCTTTGAGGATTTTGAGGCAGAGGTGGATGAAAAGGTGTGGATGAATATTGAAAATGAGCTTCATCCGGAATCTAAGAAAAGATTTGCCTGGTGGCGATGGGCAGCAGCAGCTTCCATCATTGGAGGATTATCAATCTTTGCCTTGCTGAATCTGCCGGCTGACAAGGAGCCCTTGGCTGAACAAAAAGGGAGGCCTGCAGAGGTTGTTAAATCTCAAGAGGATAAAGTAATGCCTGAAACACAGCAAGCTAGCACCAAAGAAGGGGATCAAGTGGCTGAGCAGGAAGGAAGTGATAAAAAGTCTGAAGAAGAGCTGTTAGCAGGTAAAGGGATTGATGGTGCTGCGGAAAAAGATTATGCCGACACTAAGGATATTGAATATTCCGAATCCTCCAAAACGGATCTTGCGATTTCATCTGTACCTTCAGATGCTGGCGATGACCTGGCTGCTAATACGCCTGAGGAGCTTTCAAATGCTTCCTCAACAAATCTCGGCATTTCAACAGTCCCCCCTGATACCGGTGGTGTCATAGCTGCCAATACACCTGTTGGCCTTTCAGATAATGTGAATGAGAGTGTGATGACCTCAATGTTAACGGAAGATACTGTTACTGAAATTGCAGCAATAATAGATGAGGAAACAAAAACAGCAGACTCAGCAGCTACCATGGTGCTGATAACATTGCCAGCACTTAAGCCCATTGATATACCAATAGACCTTTCAGACTCAGCCCTCGTGGCATTGCTTATTGATACTGATCTGGTAACCATAAATGAGCCTATTTTACTCCCAAAGGTAGATGAAAGCAAATGGCTGCTGGCAGCCAATTTTATATCTGCTGGGGGCTCAGGAACTGTTTCCTCTACGCCAGCACAAACAGAAGCTATGGATATGAGCTCAGTCCCACTAATATCTTTCACTACAACTACATCTTTTGATACCGCTGGCACCCCCATTATGCTTATCACACAAAAAACCTTAGAGTATGGAGAAACTCGGTATTTACCACCTATAATAACCAGCATCACCATTAATTACCGGCTTAATAAAAGATGGAGCCTGGAAAGTGGATTGTCCTATACGGTGCTTCTTTCAAACAGGGAAACAGCGTTGTTCAACCAGGAACAGAAAAAACAAAATGCAAAATTGCAATATCTGGGGATTCCTTTATTGCTGGATTTCAGTATCATAAAAGGGAAAAAGTTTTCCTGGTACACTTCCTTGGGAGTGATGGCAGAAAAAGGGCTGAATGAAAAACTTACAACGATACATCTTTCTAATGGCGAAACCACAGATGAGCTTATGGAATCTAATCCCTTGCAGGGCCTTGATGTCTCAGCAATATTTGGCATGGGGCTGGATTGCAATATAAATAAGTTATTGAGCTATTACCTGCAGCCGGGCTTGTCGGCATATTTTGTCACTGATGGTTCTCCATACAATCCGCGAGTATCTCGCGCACTCTGGCCCAATGTGCAAACCGGCCTTCGCATTCATCTTTAGGATCTCATCAATTTCATAAAATATAGATGGTCATGCAACCTTTTGCGGTTCCATTGCATCTTCCTATTAGAAACCATGATAATGGTATAGATTTTAAAATTTAATAACAAATAATATAGATCATGCAAAATATTCAAACAAGTACAAAAATTCTTTTTATCGCTGGAATTCTAATGATTACAGGGTGTAGAGACCGATTGATAGAAAAAAGAACCTATATGGCCAATGTGCCGATATATATGACTTATGACCAGCTAAAGGTTTCTGTAGCTTCTAAGCAGGCCAGCGCTCTTGTAAGTCCGGGGAAAATATATTTCAAGGATGATTACCTTTTTGTAAATGAGATAAGCAAGGGAATACACGTGTTTGACAACAGCGATCCTGCATCCCCTCAAGAGATTTCTTTTATCAGTATTCCGGGAAATGTGGATATTGCCATTAAAGGGGATGTGCTGTATGCAGATAATTATACAGACTTGGTTGCGATAGACCTGAAAAATATCAGCAACGCTACTGTAACAAAACGAATATCTGGTGTCTTTCCGTATTCATTACCTGCTCACGATCCATCCTACCCAATGGCTATGGTCGATGAGAGTATCGGTGTGGTGATCGGATGGAAGATTGAAGAAACCACAGAGATCTGTAAGGATGCCGATTGTGGCCCCGCCTATCCCAATTGGGCATGGGCAGAAGGTACTAACGGAGGCATGCTAGATAACATTTTTTTCACTACCAATACTACTGGACTAAGCCCACGGTCATCTGGCCTTGGCGGCTCTATGGCGCGGTTTGCGGTTTATGATAATTACTTATATGCGATTAACAGTTCAGAGCTGAAGCTTTTTGATATTGCCAGCCCCACTGATCCTGTAAGTTCATCTACAGTAACCATTGGATGGGATATTGAAACGATATTTCCTTATAACGACAAATTGTTTATCGGCTCGCAAACAGGAATGTTTATATATGACCTGGCTACACCCTCAGACCCATCCTACATTGCACAGTTTGCACATGTGAGAAGCTGCGACCCTGTTGTTGTCGAAGGCGATTATGCTTACGTTACCTTAAGGTCTGGAAGTTCTTGTGGCGGATTCACCAACCAGCTGGATGTGATTGACATCAGCACGCTCTCCAGTCCGCAGCTGATCCAGTCATATCCCATGACGGAGCCCTATGGGCTAGGAGTAGACAATGGGCAGCTATTTGTTTGTGATGGTGATGACGGCTTAAAGGTGTATTCGATAGCTGATCCTTATGCTATTGACCAGAACCTGCTGAGCCACCAGGCAGAGATAAATACTTTTGATGTAATACCCTATAACAATGTATTGATGATGATAGGGGAGGACGGATTGTATCAATACGACTATTCAAACATTAACAACCTGGTATTATTGAGTGTAATAGCGGTAAATTAATATTGATTCTGATTAATAAATTAAAAGATATGAAAACTTCAAAATTTGTAAAACTATGTGTGCTGCTGGTACCGATGATATTTATTGTATCAAGTGCTTTCTCCCAGAGAAATACAGAAGATGTCATCTATTTAAAAAATGGTTCTGTAATCCGTGGGGAGATCATTGAACAGAAATTCGGGGATTTTGTAAAAATAGAATCCACCGGGCACAATGTTTGGGTCTTTAGTTCGGAGGATATAGACAGGATCGTAAAGGAAAAACATCAGGCACCCAAAAAATGGGGTCCGAACATCAAAGAGAAGGGCTATTTTAATATTACAGATGTCGGTTTGCTCGCGGGCAGGGATTCATACCAGAACAGGTATTCGTTCAGCTCCTTAATAATCAATGGTTACCAATTTAAGAACAGGTTGTCCTTAGGCCTGGGTACAGGGATTGAGTTTATGGATATACCCCTTGCTCCTGTGTTTCTGGATGTTCGCCATACTATATTAAAAGGAAAGCTCTCCCCTTTTATAGGGGTACAGGGAGGCTATGCTTTTCCGCTTGTTAATTATTATGATAATGCCTATGAACCCATGTACAAAGGCGGATACATGGTGGGATCTGTTATTGGTATAAAAAACTATATCAGTGACAATGCGGCCATCGTATTCTCTGTAGGGTTCAGGCATCAGCAGCTGCTGTCAACGAGAACTCACTGGGGATGGGAAGGAGATGAGCAGATTACGAAGGTGTTTAATTTATACAACCGCATTGCCATAAGGGCGGGACTTCATTTTAATTGATCTTTTGCTTTTGCCATGAAACTGGATAAAATTTACAACAACTAATATATATTTATGAAACGTACAAATATGCTTTATTTAGTATTGATTTTAGAAGTATTAGTAAATATATTTGTTATTGAAAGCTGAGATAAAAACTTTCACAAACTGCCACGAAGGCAAAGGTTATGCTTAAAACCTTTAAATACTTAAGCAAAGATTAAAACAATAATCATGAAAACACTGATCACATTATTTGCAGCGGTTCTTTTGAGCCAGGCGCTAAGCGCACAGGTTATCTTGCCCCCTTGTCTTCCCCCTTGTGTAGATACAAATATTCGGCCTATTATTTTAATACCTCAAACCGAGATTTTTGTGCCCAATGTATTTTCTGTAAACAGCGTAAATTCCGATAACCAGAAGCTATATGTATTTGGTATGGGCATAGCCACTTTGGATTTTAAAATATTTGATCGTTTGGGTGAGCTGGTTTATGAATCTGCAGACAATAATAGATCAATAAGATATGATGGTCAATGCTGCCGTTATGGGGATGGTTGGGATGGCTCTTTTTTAGGGGAGTCTCTGACTACTGCCAGTTTTGCCTATGTCCTCAAGGGCTATTTTGTAACGGGCAAACCCTTTTCTGAATCAGGAAATATTACCCTTATAGATAATAAATTTTAATGCTAAGAATAAAAACAGATTAAATCAATAATCATGAAAACAATAATCACACTATTTACAAGTATGCTTCTGACCTGTTTGACAAGTAATTTAACAGCTCAAGTCACAGATAGTTTGGAAATTATTCCGGCCAATCCAACTACAACGGATACAGTCAAGGTAATTTGTTATACTACCTGGATGAGTGTTGTGCCAGGTCAACCATGTGGATACCCTTTATTAAATTCGTCTCTCAATATCAATAACAATGAGATAGATGTTTATAAAACTCCATTAGATTCAGTAGATAGTAATTATATAGTGCTCTGGGTTCTTTGTAATTCAATAGACACTATAACAGTTGGACGACTTAATGCAGGAACATATGACTTAACCTATCATTTAGGTTCCATCTCAGATACAACAATTAC
>DTSC01000411.1 GCA_012965625.1 Flavobacteriales bacterium
AAGAACAGAAATAGTCGGCCCCAAAGTTAGTTCAGAATTAATTCAAAAAGGAGTTTTAGCTATAATTACTGCTGTGAGTTTAATGCTTTTTTATATATGGATTAGGTTTGAATGGCAGTTTTCTTTGGGAGCTGTGTTGGCTCTTATACACGATGTTTTAATTACTATAGGCTTGTTTTCATTTTTTGGAATTGAATTTAATTTATCTATAATAGCCGCATTACTTACCATTATTGGTTATTCAATGAACGATACTGTTGTGGTATACGATCGCATCAGAGAAAACCTAAGAAAATATAAACAAATGGATTTGTTTGAGCTTATCAATAATTCCCTTAATAACACATTGTCCAGAACAACACTTACATCAGTTACTACACTTTTAGCATTGTTTTCTTTATATTTTCTTGGTGGGGAGGTTATCAGAGGTTTTACTTTAGCCATGATAATAGGTGTTTTTATTGGGACATACTCATCAATCTTTATTGCATCACAAATAATACTTTTTCTTGGTATTAAGAGAGATTGGTCAAAAAATTAATCTAAATAATCTTTATAAATTATAAAAATACCATTATTATTAGTTGTAATAGAAAAGGAGACGATAATGAGCGCAATCCTATCATCATTGAGAAATACTGTAATTTTTGGCTTTATCTTAGCACTTGTATTGCGGTTTACCGCAATCTAAAGCTAGAGGCTATAAACCCGGAAGATTTTCTTTTAACGTTAAAGGCGGTAGATGTGAGGCTTGTCAAGGAGACGGACTTATAAAAATAGAAATGCACTTTCTTCCAGATGTTTATGTTGAGTGTGATCAATGCAAAGGTAAGAGATACAATAGAGAAACACTAGAAATTAAATATAAGGGTCGATCAATAGCTGATATTTTAAATATGACTGTTGATGAAGCATATAAATTATTTAAGGCTGTTCCCAGTATAAGAGATAAAATGGAAACCCTACAAAGGGTTGGGCTGGGATATATAAAGGTAGGACAGCAAGCAAATACTCTTTCTGGTGGCGAAGCGCAAAGGGTTAAACTTTCAAAAGAACTATCCAAACGAGCAACCGGAAGAACCTTTTATGTTCTGGATGAACCGACGACCGGATTACATTTTCATGATATCAAAAAATTATTAAATGTCCTTCATGATTTAGTGGATCAAGGTAATACAGTTGTTGTAATTGAACATAATTTGGATGTTATTAAGACTGCAGACTGGATTATTGACATTGGTCCCGAAGGTGGAGATAACGGAGGAAAAATAATTGGACAAGGCACACCTGAAAAAATAGCAACGCTTAAATCTAGTTATACCGGTCAATTCCTAAAAAATGTTCTGAGCAATCACCATACAAAATAACATTGGAATGCTTAATAAAGTATTGGTTCTTGAAAATAACATTGCAGTCCTTGCTGAAGAAGCTTTGGTATCAGCTTCGGCCTCGACTATACCTAATGCCTTCTTTTGATTTGGCCATATAACAAACCAAACATTAAACCACATTATAATTCCTAACCACATGCCTATTCCAATGAATAGCTCGTTAGGCCCACCTCCGCCAGCAAGAGTTAACGTCATTGCGTTATGAATATACCCACTAATGTAAGCTAACAATAACCCTGTTACTATTGTAGCCATAGCCCCCCATCTAAACCACCATAAGGTTGCTGGGGCAATAACTTTTGAAATAGCAGGTTTTTGTTCATCGGGAATATTAGGCATATTAGGGATTTGAATAAAATTAAAATACCAAAGTAATCCTATCCACATGACACCTGAAATTACATGCAACCATCTAAAAACAAACATCCAAAATAAATTACCTTTAAATCCTTCCCCTATATCTACACCGCCTGAATTGATATAAAAAGAAACCAAAAGTAATACAAGTGCTAAGATAAAGCCAAA
>DTSC01000412.1 GCA_012965625.1 Flavobacteriales bacterium
CGTTTTATCGCCGGGTCGATACAGCATCCTCAACAGAAATGAATCAGCGCTTTAAAGGCATTCGTGCTTATAAAGTGAAGTTGCCAACGCTTGCCGATGAAGCAGTCACGGACATTACCACCAAAGCGAAAGGGAACGACGCGCAGTTTGGCGGCATTAAAGTGACCACAGAGAATGGTTGGTTTGCAGCGCGGCCTTCAGGCACTGAGCCCAAAAATAAAGTCTACATTGAGAAAGGAACAGAACCACTCGGCATTGAGACGTCAAATGAAAAATTTGAACATTTAAAAATTGTAAAAATGCAAAATCACCATCGTAGGAAGAAACGATATGTACCGGGGGATTACGAAAAACTTCTTACGTGCTATCTAGGTTCGCATGAGAATATGACGCTTGGCCAATACACCTTGGAGCCAGAGTTAAATAACAGAAACATATTATTAATTAGACACGATGTTGACCATGATTTTGAAACAGCACTGGCGATGGCAAAATGGGAATCAGACAGGGGAATTGTGGCAACATATTGCCTTCTGC
This sequence comes from Flavobacteriales bacterium, assembly GCA_012965625.1. GTDB lineage: Bacteria > Bacteroidota > Bacteroidia > NORP154 > NORP154 > UWMA-0041. The sequence goes on from DTSC01000412.1 coordinate 538, forward strand.
ATACCGCATGGTATTGGGGCGAATTACACGATGGGCAGTATTCACACTACCAAGACTTAGTTGATTTTGGAAATCGATTACATGCGCTTGGTCATGAAATTAGTTTGCACAACAATTTTGTAACACTTGGTCTCACAGATGCAATTAATCCAAAAGAGTGTCTCATACGCGAGCTTAGATTCATGAATTCTCAAGGCTGGAAAGTGGTTAGCACCACACTGCATGGGGATAAATTATGTGGCAAGTACAATTATAATAATGCAGAATTATTTAAAGAAGCAGTGAAGCCAGAGAGGGGAGGCGCAAGAGAAATTGTTGGACCAAATGGCACTGTTTCGCTGGGCTCTATTTCTTACGATGAGGTGGGTGTGTCTTACGAAGCGTATGACATTGCAAGAGATATTTATATAACTGATTCTGGAGGGAAACTGCGTTGTATGAAGAATGCAAAAGGAAGAAGAGATTTTACAAGAACAGATCCTAGTGGGGGTAATATAGTTGGCATTTTAACTCACCCTGTTTGGTGGGACTTTGGGGCATTTTAAACCCAATTTCGCCAATTTCGCTATAATGTAGTGTTAAATGGTGTTATTGGTTAACCGTCTTTTGTTGGTTACATATAGGCTATTTGGACGTTTCACGCCACACAATCTGGTCAATATAGTTTCAAGGATCATGATGTTTACGAAAAAATTAGTAAAGAGAATTTTGATTCCAAATGGCCAAGCGACAGCGCTTACCAAATCCAATATCTTGAAGGCGGGTGAATCGCCCATTTCTGCAATTAAAGTTTGTATAGAATCTCAACAACTGGATTTCATCAAAGATTTGCTTGCTCTGGTGGATTTACCACTAGTTGCAATGCATGAAGTGGAGAGTTGCGAAAAGCCGTGTTTTTACATTAGGCACGATGTTGACCACTCAATAGAAAGAGCACTGTCAATTGCGAGTGTAGAGCAACAAAACGGCTATCACGCAACTTACTTTTTGTTACCTCCCGGTAGTTACCCAGGGAAAGATGGGAATACCAATTACTACGGCACAATTGATTCATCCGGCACGATAGTACACGATGATACGCTCGCAGATAATTGTAAAAAACTAATTGATTTGGGTCATTCGATTGGGTTTCACAATGATCTTGTATCACTTTCACTTTCAACAGGTGTATCCCCAGCAAATCTCCTTGAGAGAGAAGTGGATTGGTTTGACAACCAAGGGTTAACTCTTAAGGGAACCGCAGCTCACGGTAGTCCAATGGCTAGAGAGTTGAAATTTAACAACCGCGAATTGTTTAATGGTTGTATTCGGGATGGCTGGGTAGAGGGAAGAACCGTTCGACTTAATGGCAATGAGGTAGAGTTGCATTCACTTA
>DTSC01000413.1 GCA_012965625.1 Flavobacteriales bacterium
GGCGATTGTATTTCTGAAGAAAGTAGTGTATTGCTTGTAAAGGTTGTCCATGCTCCATTATCTTGTGCTACCGGGTGAGATGCGCTCATTCCAAAGAACATTACAGAATCTCCGGAGTTAATCGTTAGATTGCTCGGAACAAATGTAAAGCCAGAAATAGTGATGGTGTCAATGTTAGCCATTGCCTTATTGCCTAAGAGCATGAAGGAAAAGATGCAAATTGACAATAATAGGAAAATCTTTGATTTCATGGTTTTATGATTGTTAGTTGTTAAAATAAATTAAGGGCATTTTATTATCTAAATTATGGATCCAGGACAAAAATAAGCTAATAAAGTAAAAGTTTATTTGTTGTTGTAATCTGACATTGTTCTGTCTGAGCCAAGTGTACAAAAAGAAAGAATCATTTTCTTTGCCATTTCCTTGCGGTCATTGAGGGCTTTTTCTTCTTCCTTAGTCCAACCACCAAGTACAAAGTCAACCTGGGTTCCCTTATTAAATTCACTACCAATCCCAAACCTTAAACGAGGATAATCTTGGGTGGCAATTAATTGATTAATGCTCTTTAGGCCGTTATGTCCTCCGTCATTTCCCTTTTTACGCATCCGTACAGATCCAAAGTGCAGGGCAAGGTCATCTAGTACAACTAGCAGATTCTCAGCCTTGATTTTTTCTTTTTGAAGCCAATAATTTACAGCTTTCCCACTTAGGTTTACAAAAGTTGATGGTTTTAAAAGAATAATTGTGCGGCTTTTATATCTGAGTTTATGTATATAGCCGTATCTTTCTAAAGAAAATGAACCATCCATATCAGCACTTAGGGCATCCAGTATGTCAAATCCAATATTATGGCGACTGTGTTCATATTCCTTTCCAATATTGCCAAGTCCAACAATTAATGATTTCATGAAGTTTTTTGTCTATGTGGAATATATAACTATGATATCGGTAGAGAGATATAAAAAAACAAAAAGCAGGCACATAGGGTTAGCTATGCATCTGCTTTTTAGATTTTTGAGAATCATAAAAAGAAATTTAGCTTCCTTCTCCGCTGGCTTTAGATGTTTCATCAGAACCTTTGTTTCCCTCTTCAGGCTTTCCTTCTGCTTCAGTACCCTCAGCTCCTTCACCTTCAGCTCCTTCACCTTCAGCGGTTTCGCCTTCAGCTCCTTCAACAGCTTCGCCTTCAACTTCTGGAGTATCACCAGCCAATGCTTCAATTTCTTCTTCCAGCGCTTTAAGAGACCTTGGGGTCTTAACCCTTAGAATAACGACATTGTCTCCATCGAGCATTTCAACACCTTCAACTGAAAGGTCTCCAACTTTTACAGAACCACCTATTTGAATATCTTCTATATCAATTTCAATGTAATCAGGCAATTTAGAGGGTAGTGCTTTTACTTTTAGCTTTCTCATCTTTTGTATTAGCTGGCCACCATCCAATACACCAATTGAATTTCCTTTAAGAATAACAGGGATGTGTAATGCTGTCGGTTTGTTTTCAAACAATTCAAGAAAATCTATGTGAAGAATTTTGTCTGTAACGGGATGGAACTGAACTTCCTGCATTACAGCATTTAGTTCTTTGGCTCCAATGGAAAGTTTAACGTTGTATGCATCTGGGCTATAGATCAGTTTTTTAAAGTTTCTTTCATCGGAGGAGAAATAAGTTTCTTCTTTACCCCCATAAAGGATACATGGAATCTGGTTGTTTCTTCTGAGAATTCTCGAACTCTTTTTCCCAGGGGTTTTTCTGATCTCTCCTTTAATTGATAGCGTTTTCATTATAGCGGAATTAAATTCTTGGTTTTTATTAAAAAATAAAATGTGAGCTTATAGATTCAAAATTATGAACCTTGTTAATCACATCTGCGAATAAGTTTGCAATAGGCAGCACAGTTATCTTAC
>DTSC01000414.1 GCA_012965625.1 Flavobacteriales bacterium
AATAGAGCTCCAAAACATTGACTTTGTATCCAAGACTTTTGACTTTTATGTTGATAATAATTTAGTGTCAGCATCGGTGACCTTTCAGAATACATCTTTATCATTGATTAATGAGATCCATCTATACACATGGGGTTCAACAGCTAATTCTTATTTTGATGATGTTACTATTGGAGAAGTATGTAATACAATTGATTCAACGGCAATTTACACTTGGAGCCCTTCCCTGGGACTTTCAGACCCCAATATTGCAAATCCAGTAGCCAACCCCACAACGACTACAACCTATGCAGTCAATGTAAATGATGGAGGTTGTATTAATACAGATTCAATTACGATTTATGTAACTCCCTTGGTTACGGATGCAGGCTCTGACACAACATTATGCCCAGGTGATTCTGCGCAACTTTTAGCTACCTCCAATTTGCAATCTGTAACATATTCCTGGTCTCCAGGAAGCAATTTAACTTGCACATCATGTCCGGATCCTATAGCCACACCATCAGATACTACCACCTATTATGTTATTGGAGTGAGCGGAGCTTGTACAAGCAATGATTCTGTAATAGTATTCATGAAGAGCTTTCCAATTGCTGATGCCGGAGCGGATACTAATTTTTGTTTTGGAAGCAGTGTTCAGCTAACTGCAACAGGTGGAATAGGGTATGTCTGGTCTCCTAGCTCATATGCAAGCTGTACAATCTGTGATAAAACCTCTGTTGATCCACCTAGCGACATGACTTATTATGTAATAGTAACGGACTCCATTGGATGCTCAGCAATGGACAGCGTTACTGTAGAGGTAAATGGCCAACCCATTTCGGCACAAAGTGCCAAACCAGCAGTTTGCTCACCTGGCGATACGACCCAGCTATCTGTAAATGGAGGCTGTTCCAATGGGTCAGGGCAGACCATTACTTACTCCGAGAGCTTTACAGCTGGGGTTGGATATTGTCCTGGCGATGTTCAATATGATAATTGGGGTACTTTCAGATCTCAACTTGATACAAATATCTATAATTTTTCAAAAGTTACTATTAAAGGATCATTAGATAATATCGGAAGAATCTGTACAGATCAGGTGATGATAAAACAGATGGCAGGATGCCTAAAAGATGGCATTGCAGGTTCCTGGGTTTCTTGTGGTGGTTTCAACTGGAATGTAGGAATTGGTTGCGTAGGTGGATGTGGATTAACTATAGATGGTTTAGAGTTTAATGCTTCAGGGACAGATTGTGCTTGTGATAATTTAGGATATACGGTAAGACCTTGTATTGGAAATGGAAATTGGGGTGGAATAAATGGCACGACCTGTTCTGCCACATCTCAGATGATGATCGTCGAATTTGAATTTGGGCCATGCTCAATAGATAGTACTATGAATTTCTCATGGACTCCAGGCAGTAGCCTATCAGATTCATCCATTTTAAATCCTGTTGCCAGCCCTACCGCTACTACTACTTATATTGTGACTGCTGAAGATCAAGGATGCTTCACTTCAGATACGATTACAATATTCATGGATAGCACGATAGTTGCCGCTTATTCAGATACAAGTATTTGTGCAGGAGGTTCTGCACAGCTCAATGTTACGTCCAACACACCTGTTGCGAGCTATGGCTGGAACCCTTCTGCTGGCTTGAGCAATGCGGCTATTGCCAATCCAATTGCTACCCCAACCATTACAACTTCTTATTCAGTAAAAGTTACCAATACGCTAGGATGCCAAAACTTTGATACAGTAACAGTAACGGTTGATGCTCCGCCAAACGCTATGTTTACACATTCCACTAATGGTTTAACAGTTCAATTCAATGATGCATCAACAAATGCAAGCACCTGGGAATGGGATTTTGGTAATGGATTTAATGCGAACATACAAAACCCTCAGTATACCTACTCAACAG
>DTSC01000415.1 GCA_012965625.1 Flavobacteriales bacterium
TTCAAGGGCATGAATGCATGTGTTTAGTTTAGGTATCATTCCACCGGAAACAACACCCTCTTTTATCATAGACTCTACTTCTTTTTTTTCTATTTCTTCAATCAAATTATTTTTTGAATTTAAGACTCCTTTAACGTCGGTTAATATCAGTAGTCTTTTTGCCTTGAGTGATTCCGCTATTGCTCCTGCGGCGGTATCGGCATTTATATTGTAGGTAACACCTTCCTCGCTAATTCCCAGGGGAGCAATAACAGGAACAAAATCATTTTTAATTAGATCATTAATTATTTCACTTTTTATAGATTTTGGAATACCCACAAAGCCAAGGTCAATATCTTTCATTTCTTTGGAATCGTTTTCTCCATTTTTCCATTCATATTTTTTAGCAGTTATCATTGATGAATCTTTACCTGAAATCCCTGCTGCTTTTCCTCCAGCCTTATTTATTTTGGTTACTATTTCTTTATTAACTTTATTGCATAACACCAATTCAACAACTTCGAGGGTTTTTTCATCTGTTATTCTCATACCTCCCTCAAATCTTGTTTCAATGCCCATTTTTTCAAGCATTAGTCCTATTTGAGGACCTCCGCCATGAACTATGACAGGATGTAAACCGCTTTGTTTCAGTAAAGCAACATCCTCACAAAAAGATTGAATAGACGATGATTCTGACATTGCATTACCACCATACTTTATAACAATCGTTAAACCCGCATATTTTTGCATGAAAGGAAGCGCTTCGGTAAGTATATCAGCATTATTTAACCATTCACTAGCTTTAGTTGGATTTGTTTTTGTCTTTTCCATAAGTTACTCTTCTTACATTCGATTTATTCTATTAGAGAAGCAATTTGCGACTTAACATCTTCTATCCCCAGCTTCTCCTTTGATGAGGTGGCTATGACATTAGGATATATTGCCCTTCTTTTTTTCACTTTGTTTAATACTATTTTGATTTGATTATCAACATCTTTGGTTTTATCAATTTTAGTCAAAACGATTTGATAGGAAACAGCAAATTCATCCATAACATTCATAACTTCTTCATCTACCGGTTTAATATTTCTTCGAGAATCGATTAGTAAAAAAACTCTCCTTAGGTTTTGTCTGTTTTTTAAATAATATTTAGATAAATTATTCCATTTTCTAATCTTATCCTTCGATGCTTTAGCGAAGCCATATCCTGGCATATCGACTATGTTCAAGATAGTTCCACCGTTGGATATAGAAAAATAATTTAACTCTTGTGTTCTACCAGTATTTTTTGCACTTTATAATGTCCTTCTCGTCACTATAGAGATGAGACATGCCCCATTTTTTTGGTGGATAAGGGATTTATCTGCTCCCGATCCTATTTCTCTATTCAATGGGTTTGGCTTGATTAACTGGGAACCACCACAATTTTTTATGATTGGTATATTTCATTTACTTTTTGGATTTACTTTTTTCTTACAAACTAAACTTAATCCCACGCCTGCAGACCCAATACAAAAAACTTTGTTTACTTGGATGCCTGTTTTTATGATTTTTATAGCGGCAAGCTTTCCTGTTGGTCTTGTTATATATTGGGCTTGGAATGGACTCTTATCGATACTTCAACAAATATACATAATGAAGCGCCAAGGAACCGAAATTGCCCTTTTTACAAATATCAATAAAAATAGTGATAAAAATGAGTAAATATGATGAAAACTCAAAAAATAAAAGAAATAGGAGATAATCCTGGGGAATGGCTTTTTAATCAAAAGATTAATTTTGAATTAGGTGTAACATCAGTAGAAAAATTACCTGAAAATGAAATACCTGAAATTGCTTTTTTTGGAAGGTCGAATGTGGGTAAATCTAGCTTGTTAACCGCATTTATAATAAGATTTGCAGTTTGACCCGAATAGAGTTCCTCTGG
>DTSC01000416.1 GCA_012965625.1 Flavobacteriales bacterium
CCATTGAAAAAGATCGGCATGAAAGCCCAGGATACCTGCGAGCTTTTTTTTGACAATGTACGGGTACCCCAAAGCAACTTATTAGGTCGTGAGGGAGAGGGCTTTATCTATTTGATGCAGGAGCTGCCTCAGGAGAGACTCCTGGTTGGAGTAATCGGAATTTCTGCAGCTGAAGCTGCTTTTGAACGTACGGTTCAATACACCAAGGAAAGGGAAGCTTTTGGGCGCCCTATTTCAAAATTTCAAAATACTCGCTTTAAACTTGCAGAGATGGCTACAGAGATCCAAATTGGCAGGGTCTTTATTGATAAATGCATAGAGCTGCACATCAAAAAGGAACTGGACGTACCAACAGCGGCCATGGTGAAATATTGGTTGTCTGATCTTCAATGTAAGGTGATGGATGAATGTTTACAGTTGCACGGTGGTTACGGATATATGTGGGAATATTGGATTGCACGTGCCTATGCAGACAGCCGGGCACAACCGATCTACGCCGGCACCAACGAGATCATGAAAGAGATCATTTCCAGGTCAATTATATAATAACATTTTGTTGTCTCAAAAAAATAAAGGGGCTTTTGTTTTAATATTTATGCAACCAACCTTTATGCACTTTTAACGTCTTTGTACATACCATGAAAAGAATTGATTAAACCCAATATTCAAAACCTTAATTGATATCTAGATATTAGATTGATTTAATTTATTCTATAATGTTCATTTACAAGCAGCCAAAGAATATACGCCTTCCAAAATATTTCTTACTTGTTTTTGGAATGGTCTTATTGTTTAGCCCCCAAATGGCTATCCCCCAAATCCCAGCTAGTGGGCTTGTTGCCAACTATCCTTTTAATGGTAATACAAACGATGTTTCTGGCAACAGCAATAATGGAAGCATTACCGGCGGTGTTGCTTTAACAACAGATAGGTTTGGCAGGACAGATTCTGCTTATGTCTTTGATGGAACAGGAGAGATCACTATTCCGGATGCCACTTCATTAAGGCCTGCCAACGCTATATCAGTGGTAGCCTGGGTTTTTCTTACTGATACTGCTACATGGCCTAATGTAGTTTGTAAATCTCATAGCCTAAGTGATCCATTCCATTCCTATATTTTAGGAACTGATAACTGGTCAACTAACACACAATGGGCATTTGCTGTTTCAAATGGGGGAGCTGGCAGCTTGGGTTATACAGATGAGCCTTCAGGAGTTGGGATGAACCAGTGGATCTTTTTGGTCGGAACTTATGATGGAGCCTATGTCAAGATCTATATGAATGGATTATTAGTCAAGAAGGAGCCCAAAACGGGGGCAATAGGCTATACTTCCTCCTCACTTAGGATTGGATCTGCAGGAAGTGGAGCAAATTTTAACGGCAAGATCGATGATGTTTTGATTTATGACAGGGCCCTCAGCGATTGTGAAATCAGCCAGATATATAATATTGATCAACCTGCTGCATTAACAGTTACCAGCAATGTTACAAACGTAACGTGCTTTGGTGGAAATGATGGGGCAATAGATCTTACACCTTCTGGTGGTATAGAGAATGGCTGTCTTAGCTTTGATGGGGTAAATGACATGGTAAATATAGGAGCAACTGACAGAGCCTCTGATTCATTTACCATGGAAGCATGGTTTAAACCTTGGGGCCCACATGAGGTAGATCCTGAGTCTATAAGTGGATTTGATGGTACTTTAGGCCAAAAATATTTGTTTGGTCCTGTAAATGGTATTGCGAATGCTACTGCGGGAGTATCAGTAGGTACAAACGGGATTTCAGTGTATGAGCATGGCACAGGATATATGCCTGCTGTAGCAGTTTATGCTGCAAGTATTACCAATGACTGGAACCACGTGGCTGTAGTCTATGATAATAAAACGCCACTAATCTATCAT
>DTSC01000417.1 GCA_012965625.1 Flavobacteriales bacterium
TTTTGGGAATGACACCACCACTGATAATCAGCATACTGACAAATGCAGTAGAGGATTCTGGCAAGACTGCCGGTAGAATTTATGCTGTATCTACTTTGGGAGGTATCTGTATTATAATGCTTTTGGGTTTTTTTGTTATTCCTGATTTTGGTATAAAGCTCCCTTTGCTCATTATTGCCATAGTCTTGATGACAATTGTATTGGCCGGATTTTTAATGCAGAAAAAGTACCTTATGGTTGTAATTGGCACTGTGGTGATGCTAGTATTTGTACCAGCCCATTTTAAAAAACCTCCAAGAATGAAATCGATTAAGATTAGAGAGCAACTTGAAAGTATGTATGGCCAGATTAATATAATAGATAACCACCACAAACAGGAACGAATGCTGATGATTAACAATATTACCCAAACCCTGGTCAATCTTGATGAACTGGATGTGTCGCAAATGAACTATGTACACAACCTCTCAATTCTATCAAGTCTGGGACTCAAAGCAGATGGCGAAGAGGCTAAGGCACTGCTATGTGGACTTGGTGGTGGTAGCATTTTGAATGAGTTAGCTCGAATGGGTTTTAAAACAGATGCTGTTGAAATTGACAGCCGGATGCCTGAATTGGGAGAGCGATATTTCAACTTTGATAAAAAGGCTTGTAATATCTACATAGATGATGCTCGGCACTTTATAAGGAGCAGTACTTCTGTGTATGATCTTATAGTAATAGATCTGTTAACTAGTGAAGTGCAACCATCTCATGTTTTTACACTTGAGAATTTTATACATATCAAGAGTCTCCTTAATGAAAAAGGAATCTTAGTCATTAATTTTCAAGGATATATATATGGGGATGAAGGCAAGGCTACTAGAAGTATTTTGAAAACGCTTTTGGAAGCTCAGTATAATGTTGAAGTTTATTTTAATCCTGATGAAATAAGAAAGATTGTTACAGATATATTCTTTATAGCTTCAACGCAAGAAATTGATTTTAATGAGATCGATTACTCACGAATAAATAATTGCTGTAAACATTCGCAGTTTACTATGGAATATTTATATCAGCCTGAGTCGTTTAATCTTGAGAATGCAGTTTTGCTTACTGATGATAATGGTCCAATTCTGGATCTTTTTAATAAAAAAGCCAATGAAGACTGGCGTTCTGGTTTTGTTAAAGAGTATCAATTATGGAAAGAGCAGCAGCTAAATGTTCCTTTGTTTTAGTAGCGAAATAAACAAGTGGTAAATAAAATTTCATCTCTCACAAGTATTAACTATTTTTACCAGCTTACACCAATAATGCATGCCATAAGTACTTGTTGCTCAATTTGTTTTATATGATTAGGAAGGTATTCATCTTTATTAACTTTGCGGTTCTCTTGTGTACGCATCCTGCCAAGGTTTATTCACAGGAATCAGGAGCTGGCAAACACACTGAGCATTCAAGTCTTGGGCATGATGAAAAGGGAATTTTACCTGTAATAAATTACACATCTTTAGAATATAATGCAAGGCCTCAAAATTGGGCTATAGTTCGTGATCATAGAGGCCTTATGTATTTTGGAAATAATGAAGCGCTTCTAGAATTTGACGGAACAAGATGGCGCAAGATTCTTGCTCCAGATGAAGCTCCCATTAGGTCTTTGGCGATTGATAATGATGGGAAAATATATGTGGGGGTGAAGAATGATTTTGGTTTTGTGTCGCCAGATTCATCAGGAAAGCTTTTATTTCGTTCCTTAACACATTTGCTTCCTGAGAAATACAGGGAGTTTGGAGATATATGGCATACACTTGTAACTGATGAAGGTGTATATTTTCAATCGTCAAATATGATATTCAGGTTTAATGGGAATACTATTAAAGTATGGGAAGCTGAAAAGAACAATGTTTTTCATAATTTATTTTATG
>DTSC01000418.1 GCA_012965625.1 Flavobacteriales bacterium
GATAATGAGGCAGAATTGATCTTGATGGAAGTGGCTGATGAGAAAATTACGAAAGCGGAATTTTTAAAAGTTTATTTTAAAAATAGCAAGAAGGATAAAGAGATTGACCAGAAGTCCTTGGAAGAGTACATTGAATTATATTCAAATTTCAAACTGAAAGTAGCAGAGGCCCGAGAATTGGGACTTGATACAACAAGCGCTTTTAAAAATGAACTCTCAGGATATAGAAAACAACTTGCCCAACCTTATTTAAATGATAAGGAAATTAGTGAAAAACTATTAATAGAAGCTTATGAAAGAAAGAAACATGATGTACGTGCAAGCCATATTTTAATTAAAGTGGGTATGGATGCGGAGCCAAAAGACACCTTGCTTGCATATAATAAAATTATAAAGCTTCGAAAAAGAATACTTGATGGTGCTGACTTCAATGCCATTGCAAGACAAGTATCTGAAGACCCTTCTGCTAAGGATAATGGGGGCGACCTGGGATACTTTACGGTTTTTCAAATGATCTATCCTTTCGAAACAATGGCTTATACTACCAAGGTTGGAGGCGTGTCAAAGCCCGTAAGGACAAGATACGGTTATCATATTATAAAGGTTGCTGACAAAAAAGATGCTTTATTAGAGGTTAAAACCTCCCACATTATGGTAATTGCAAGTAGGGATGTTTCTCAGGAAGCTGAATTAAAAGCAAAACAAAAAATTGACCTTGCCTACCAAAATTTGAAGGACGGAGCAACATTTAAGGAAGCAGCACTAAAATTTTCTGAAGATAAAAAAACAGCTAAAACTGGTGGGGCATTGCCCTGGTTTTCTACAGGTAAAATGGTCGGTGACTTTGAAAAAGCCATTGCAGGGCTGGATCAAATTGGTGATTATTCAACTCCTGTTAGAACAGATTATGGTTGGCATATAATTCAGCTGAATGAGCAGAAACCATTGCCCGAATTTAATGATGTTAAATCTACACTAAAAGTAAAGATTTCAAAAGATGCCAGGTCAAACAAGCCAAGGGAAGTGTTTGTAAATAAGGTAAAGAAGGAATATAATTTTAAGCAAGACCTTAAGAAGCGAAATGAATTTTATAAATATATTGATGAGCAATATTATTCAGGCCGATGGAAAGCAGAAAAGGTTAGTGCATTAAATAGCACAATGTTTACTTTAGGTGCCAAAGAATTTAATCAACAAGATTTTGCCAGGTATATCAAGAAAAATCCCTCTCGCAAGAAAAAACAAAAGGATATTGCCCCTAAAACTGTAGTTAATAGCCTCTATTTAAAATTCGTGCAGGAATCATGCATAGATTATGAAGATTCTCACCTTGAGTCAAAGTATCCAGATTTTAAATCATTGGTACAAGAGTATCGTGATGGTATACTGCTTTTTGAATTAACAGATAAGAAAGTGTGGTCGAAAGCGATAAAGGATACTGCAGGATTAAAGATCTTTTATAACAGCAATAGAAATAAATATATGTGGGATCAAAGATTGGATGCTGAGATTTATACATGTTCAGATGAAATAACCGCTGCAAAGACTAGGAAATTAGTGAAGAAGAAAGCCAAAAAAGGGTATACCCTGGAATACATTAAAAAAACCATTAATGCTGAAAAAAATGTTCTTGCTATTGCTGAAGGTAAGTACTTGAAAGATGCAGTTGAAATAAATGAAAAAGTTCAATGGACTGAAGGTATTTCAGAAAATATAAATGAAGATTCTGAAATTGTTTTTGTAAATGTTAAAAAGGTCTTGCCAGTAATGCCTAAAGCCTTATCTGAGGCAAAAGGACTTATAACAGCTGATTATCAGGTCTATCTGGAAAAAGAGTGGATTGAGCTATTGCGTAAAAAGTATCCTCTTATTATACACAAGGATGTGCTTTCTACCATTAAGA
>DTSC01000419.1 GCA_012965625.1 Flavobacteriales bacterium
CTACGAACGCTTTCTTTAGCTGGGTTCCTTCAATAAGTTTAGATAGCTCAACAGTTTCTAATCCGACAGCGATGCCAGCTGCAACAACAACCTATGCAGTAACGGTAACAGAAGGAAACTGTTCAGCAGAAGATTCAGTGACCATATCAGTTAACCCTTTGCCTGTTGTGAGTGCTGGTAATGATATTACAATCTTTGCAGGCACCAATGTTGAATTAATGGGTTCCGGAGGACCAGGCTATCTATGGAGCCCTTCAACAGGATTAAGCTGTACAAATTGTCAAAGCCCCATTGCAAGTCCAGCAGAAACCACCACGTATTACCTTACAGTTACTGATTCCTATGGATGTACGGCAACAGACAGCAGCACTGTTTTTGTTGAGCCCATCATTGCTAATGTGATCTTTGTCCCTAATGTCTTTTCGCCGAATCACGATGGAGTAAACGACATTCTAGATGTGCAAGCCAGTGGATATGAATCTTTGCATCTTACGGTTTATGACCGATGGGGCGAAAAAGTTTTTGAAACCATCAGTGCTGATGCTGACTGGGATGGAACATTTCGTGGGGAACCCCTAAATTCAGCTACTTTTGTATATTTGTTAGAGGTCGTCTTCTTAGATGGGGAGGGGTATACTGAAAAAGGCAATATTGCATTAATTAGATGATCTAATGTAATAGATGCATCTTTTGTATATTTACTGCTGGCGATGGTAATTCAAAATGAATAAAACCCACAATGAATAAACTGATCACTGTATTCTTAGTATTTATATGCCTGCATGTAGAAGGACAGAACTTGGTGCCTAACAATGGTTTCGATACATATACCTTTTGTCCAAGCTCGGGTGCTCAGGACACCTTGACTCCTCCTTGGTTTGGGGTGAATAATCACGGCGGTTCCCCTGATTATATGAATGCTTGTTTTGTTGGGAATCAAGGTGTTCCCTCAAATCTTTATGGATATCAAACTCCAGTTTCAGATTCAGGATATTATGGGCTCATAACCTATTATATGAATGAGGAAGTACGAGAATATCTAACGGTTCCAATCTCCTCTCCATTGATCAATGGCATAACATATACTGTCGGATTTTATGTGTGTCGGGCCGAGAATTTGTGGTTTGCTGCTGATCATATTGGAGCTTATTTGTCTGTTGGGCCTATTACAGGCTCAGGAGATACATTAGCATTACCATATGTTCCACAAATTGACAATCCTTCTGGAAATGTGATCTCTGATACGACTAATTGGACTCTTGTTTCGGGAACTTATACAGCAAGTGGAGGCGAAAACTACCTAACAATTGGCAATTTTTACAATGATTTAAATACCCAAGCAGTTCTTGTGGATTCTTCCCTTTATCCTCATGCTTATTATTATATCGATGAAGTTTTTTTAGGTGCTTCTAATACCTCCGGCTGTAATATAGTAATCAATGAAGTCGCATTAAAACCAGAAGGTGAGGGGCCAGCGCAAAATACTCGTGAATGGATTGAGCTATATAACCCTTCATGTACAGATTCCGTTGATCTAACAGGCTGGCATATTAGATCAAATTTAATTGATAGTGTATTTAATCCTATATATGGGGATGATATGATCGTTACCTGGGCAACCAGAAACCCTGGCACGATGCCATATGACTCTACATCAGGTCCCTTGGACACAAATACCATCATGATACCCCCAAAGGGTTTTGCCGTTATTCTAGATCCTACATGGAATGACACGCTAATTCTACCTGTAGACACTATTGGCTTTTGGATTGATATACCGGACAACACGATTATTCTTACCATAGCGACACACTTGAATATGGGTTCAGACGGTAACAACTCGTCTTTGGACCCTCCAAATGGACCTGGGAATGGACTTCTTAAAAATCAAGGAGACTTTGT
>DTSC01000420.1 GCA_012965625.1 Flavobacteriales bacterium
AGTATTAAATTTCTTAATAGTTCAGATTTAAAATCATGAAAACTTTTTATTCCCTGTCCCATAGTAATATTGGATATTAAAAGCATTAATAATAGTTTTGTTGTGTCTAATAAAGTGTTCATTATCAGTATTTCTGTTTAGCACAAAGATATTAATTATTAAGACTACCATATTGAATCAGCTTTGTAAGGAGATAAGGCATCTTATAATAAAAGAGTTTCAACTAGAGATTCGCAATAAAAATACATTTATCGGAATCTTCCTATATGTGGTGTCTACTATTTTTGTATGCTATCTGACCTTTAAACAAATCATCTCACCGCAAACATGGAATGCCTTGTTCTGGATTATTATACTATTTTCTACTGTAAGCGCAGTTTCTAAAGGGTTTATACAGGAAGGCCAAGGCAGGCTTTTGTACTACTATACTATAGCCAGTGGTACAGCGATAATCTTTTCTAAAATATTTTACAACATTCTTTTGATGGGAGTACTTTCAATGGCTTCCTTTCTATTTTACAGCATTTTTCTTGGAAATATTGCTGAAGATTTAAGCTGGTACTTATTGGGGGTCCTTGCTGGAAGTTCTGGCTTGGCTACTATTTTCACCTTGATTAGTGCAATTGCTCATAAAGCAAACAATAATGGTGTTCTGGTTGCAGTGTTAGGATTTCCCATCATACTACCCATGATGATTGTTATTATCAAATTTTCAAATGCTGCCATTATGGGTGCTGCCAGATCTTCTTCGTTAGATAGCCTGTTAATTATGGGACTACTTCTTATAATAGTTCTTTCCCTATCCTATATTTTATTTCCGTACCTTTGGAAGGATTAAAAGAACTGAAATAGAATCAGATAGCATCGCATATATATCACAAAAATGAAGGGATTTTGGTGGAAAACTATAGGTGTCATTCTGGTATTATATTCTATTATCAGTGGGTTTCTTATTGAAGTCCCCGCTCTGCCCATATTGAATGAAACTATCAGGAATCTATTCTTTCACGTTACGATGTGGTTTAGTATGATGATCCTGATGACCCTTTCCATTATTAATAGTATTAAATTTCTTAATAGTTCAGATTTAAAATGTGACCTCTTTGCTTCCCAAGAAGCCGGTATCGGTATGTTCTTTGGCTCAATGGGCTTACTAACTGGGATGGTTTGGGCGTATTACACATGGGGTGATTGGTGGGTAAATGATCCAAAATTAAATGGGGCTGCGGTAACCATGCTTGTATACGCTGCTTATTTTGTTCTGCGTGGTTCTCTGGAAGACCCTGTTAAGAAAGCCAAGGTTTCTGCAGTTTATAATATTTTTGCATATACCATGTTAATTGTTTTTTTAATGATATTACCCAGAATGACCGACTCATTACATCCAGGTAATGGTGGCAATCCTGGATTTAGCACATATGATGTGGACGAAAAAATGAGAATGGTATTTTATCCTGCCGTAATTGGATGGACATTGATAGGCATATGGATGGTGAATTTAAGAGTTCGGTACGAAAAGTTAAATGACATTTATTTATAATCAAAGCAAGAATGAAAAATCTTATTGTAGTTCTTATTTGTTTTTATGTGATGTTTGACAGCGCCCTGTTATTTGCCCAGGATACTATTGAATTGTCTTCCCAGAATATCGGTGAGCGTATTGAAATGGCAGATTCCATGAGAGAATCTGGTAAAATATATGTAGTGGTTGCTGTATTGAGTGTTATTTTTCTTGGTTTATCGGTCTTCTTATTTACCTTAGACAGAAGAATTAGAATTATTGAAGAAAGTCAAAGACAAGAAAAATGAAAAAGTCTCACTTGCTGGTTATAATCATTATTGCTGTTTCAATTGGAGTAATTATTAGCACACTGCAAGATTCAAGCACTTATGCAACATTTACTAAGACTTCTGCAAACCCTGGTGTAGAATATCATGTTATTGGATCCTTAAATAAGGAAAAAGAAATGCATTATGATCCTGAGGAAAATGCAAACTTATTTACATTTTATGTTGTTGACAAATCAGGAGTGGAAAGCAAAGTGATTTTTGGTGGAACAAAACCGCAAGACTTTGAAAGGTCTGAACAAATTGTGATACAAGGAAAAATGGAAAACAATGTATTTCTTTGTAACAAAATACTGATGAAATGTCCTTCAAAATACAACAACGGCCAAGAAGAAGTAGAATTTTCTGCAGTGGAGAGCTAAGCCAAATCATTACTCAAAAATAAAAGTTTTCCAGGAAAATACGACAAATGGATATTGAATATACTGGCGAGCATCTGATACCAGGGATGATTGGGCATTTTTGCACCTCTCTTTCTTTCGTAAGTGCAATTGTTGCAACTCTTAGCTTTTATATGGCAGCTAAGAAAGAGGGTAGTTCTGATTGGTTTTTAATTGGAAAACAGGCCTTTAGAATCCACTCCCTTTCTGTTGCTGGAATTATCGCAACCCTATTTTATTTATTGGTTAACCATTATTATGAATATAACTATGTATGGCAGCATTCAAATAATGAAATGCCAATCAGATATATTTTAGCTTGTTTCTGGGAAGGGCAAGAGGGCAGTCTAGTCTTATGGACTTTCTGGAACCTGATCTTAGGCAATATCTTTATGATGAAAAGTAAAAGCTTCCTAGCCTCTAATATGGCTATTATTTCAATTGCCCAGGTATTTCTTTCATCCATGGTTCTAGGCATCTATATTATGGGCTATAAATTTGGTTCAAGTCCATTTATCTTATTAAGGGAAAATCCAGACATGGCTAATCTGCCATTTACCAAAATAGCAGATTACACTAGCAAAATTGATGGAAAAGGGTTAAATCCTATTTTACAGAACTATTGGATGATTATTCACCCCCCTACTCTCTTTCTTGGGTTTGCTACTACCCTGATTCCATTTGCCTACGCCATCAGTGGTTTCTGGAAAAGAAAATATAATGAATGGCAAAGGCATGCACTTCCATGGGCCTATTTTGCCGTAATGGTCCTTGGCCTTGGAATACTAATGGGTGGTATTTGGGCATATGAAGCCCTTAGCTTTGGCGGATTTTGGGCCTGGGATCCAGTAGAAAATGCTTCCCTGGTTCCATGGCTTACCTTAGTAGGTGCAGCCCATTTAATGCATCTGTCAAGGGTAAATTCACCTCCCATAAGACTTTCCTATTGTCTTGTTGTGATCACATATATTTACGTTCTCTACTCTACATTCCTAACGCGCTCAGGAGTATTGGGAGACACCTCGGTACATGCATTTACAGATCTAGGTATTTCAGGGCAATTATTACTTTATTTATTTTTCTTTATTGGATTGTCCGTTTTCTTTTTAGTAAAAAATTGGAAAAACATACCCTCTAATGAAGGTGAAGAATCTGTATATTCACGTGAATTCTGGATGCTTATCGGAGCTTTGGTCCTTTTTGTTTCTTCTTTTCAAATTTTATTTTCTACTTCAATACCAGTAATCAATGCGGTTTTTGGAACAGAGCTGGCACCTCCCGCAGACCCAATAGCTCATTATAATTCCTGGCAAATACCCTTTGCCAGTATTATAGCAATAATTATTGGGTTTACACAAATGTTAAAATACAATAAGACTGACAAGAAAGATTTCTTTAAGAAAATTTCCATCTCTTTATTGTTGGGGACAATCCTCACCATCATCATTAGCTGGGGACTGAATATGGTTAATTATTTTTATCTGATGCTGCTTTTTGCCTCTATTTTTGCAGTGACTGCCAATCTTCAGTATTTGATTAATATCCTTAACGGAAAAATTTTAAAAGGAGGAGCTTCAATTGCTCATATTGGGTTTGGCCTTATTCTTTTAGGAGCCCTAATCTCAACCTCAAAATCAGACATTATTTCACAGAATTCATCAGGTGTGGATCTGCAAGGCTTAGGAAAGGACTTTTCTAATCAGGAGAATATTCTTCTAAACTTAGATGATACTTTGAAAATGGGTGATTACGAGGTTGCTTACAGAGGAGCTGTAAAAACTGGTATCAATATTCATTTTAACATAGATTTCCTTAGTGAAACGGAAGATGGCCTTAAGAAAGAGTTTACATTAAAGCCAATTGTGCAATTAAATAAGGTTATGGGGAATGTTGCTGAACCTGATACGTGGCATTACCTCACAAAGGACATCTATACCCATATAACATATGCAGATTTAGATAAGGCGCAAGGAATCATTAAAGATAATGGCTTATCGACAAGCGAACATCTTTTAAAAGTAGGAGATAGTATTTTCTCTGCAAATAGCATCATAACGCTTGAAAAAATAAACCCTCATGTAGAAGTTCCAAGGTATAAAATAAAGGAAGGAGACATTGCTGTCGCAGCAGAATTAAAGTTAATCCATTTAGATGGGCAGGAAAGCTGGGCAAATCCTATATACCTTATTATTGAAAAACAAGTGTTTAGCATACCAGATACAATCCCTAAAACTGGAACTGTTTTTGTTTTTAACAAAATAAATCCTGCTTCAGGAGAAATTACCATTCAAATGATACAGAAGAATGATCCAAAAAAGGACTTTGTTATACTTAAAGCCATTGTATTTCCCTATATTAATGTTCTCTGGTCAGGAATTGTATTAATGGTATTAGGAACAATCATTGCAATCAGGAATAGGATCCTAATAATGCGAAAAGAATAAGAAATCCTCAACTTAGACAAACTATACATCCTGTTTATCAAAGCCCATTTGTCAGTCGTTAAATTTATTGGTTATATTGAGAGATAATGTCGGGCCGTATTCAAATGCGTCACCTTCATCTGCTAATGTCTGTTGTGCTACCGGCCGGAGGTGTCTGTCTCCCAAACTATTGTCAATATAGGATTGACCGATGCTATCTAGATATTATAATACAGATTATTGAAACAATGATGGGATTTATACGTATGTTATTTATCTAGCTTTCAATTATGCAAGCCTTCAATATAAAACTTAAAGAACTCCTCACAAATTCTATTTTAAAAAATATAGTAAATATAATCATCCCAATATTCATTCTGGCAGGCCTGTTCAATGCAAAAGCACAAGTGATTAACACCAACGGAACCAAGTTGGTCATTCAATCTGGTACCACGATATCTGTTGTAAAATTACTTTCTAATCCACAAGGTGCTGAAATTGACAACTCCGGTACCCTGAAGGTGGGAGGAAACCTGAACAATAGCGGTACACTCACCAACCAAACGGGCTCATTGGTTGAGCTCAACGGCACGACTCAGCAAAGTATCACGGGTGCCAATGATTATTATAAACTCAAAATTAATAATACAGCAGGCGGAAACGCCATATCAATCAATTCCGGGGTTCAAAAAATTTGGCATACCTTAACACTTTCGGATGGCATTTTTAATGTAAATGGAGACAGTCTGATCTTACTTTCTAATGCTACAAGTACTGCACGAATTGCCGAAGTAACAGGTGGCGACATAGCTGGCAACTTTACCATCCAACGCTATATTGATGGAAATGATGGATGGAGAATGCTTGCCTCTCCTGTTTCCGGAACAACTATTGCAGACTGGAACAATGAGTTCATGATGTCAGGGTTCACTGGTACTGATGCTCCAAATTCCTCGTTTACCTCGGTTGCACCCTATGATGAGACAGTTTACGGTACTTCCGACTATGGGTATGTAGACCCCACCCACACTTCTAACACCCTTGTTTCCGGTAAGGGTTATTTCTGCTGGGTGGGAGATGGCCCAACAAACCCCATCATCAAAACCATAGATCTTACCGGAGGGCTCACTAAAGGCACCCAGGCAATCAATGTTACCTATACTGATGATCCTTCTGTAGGAGATACCGAAGACGGATGGAATCTGATCGGCAACCCCTTTCCATCTGATATTTACTGGGATAATGTAGCCTTATCCGGAAACTTAACACGTTATGCCTATATATACGATGATGCTACCAGCTCATACGTAACATTAGATAATCAATCACTTGGCACTGGCATCGCTTCACACCAGGCATTCTGGGTCAAGGTTTCATCAGGGAGCAACGGCACTGAAACCATCACTATTGAAGAACAGGATAAAGCACCTGATGGCAATAATTTTCTGAAAACGAGTGGTAACCATGATCAGCTAAAACTAAGGCTAAGTGGAAACGGATTTACAAACTCCACAAGAATTCTTTTTGAGCAGGGTGCTACTGAGAACTACGACTGGCAATACGATGCCTTTAAACTGCTCAGCTTAAATGCAAACGCACCAAACCTTTCATCCATATCTGCGGATGCCATTGACCTGTCTATTAACTACGTCCCTGATGAATTTGACAATTATTGCATACCGATAAGGGTATTGGTCGGAATATCAGGCACCTATACCCTCACAGCCGAAGAGTTGCCAATCATGCCCATAAATACCTGTCTTATCCTGGAAGATCTGCTAACCGGCGAAACCACCGACCTGCTATCAGATTCTACCTACACGTTCGCCATTACAAATGACACTTATGCCCCAAGGTTCGTGATACGCTCATGTGCTAATACATGTTTGCTGTCATCCGGTAAAAATCTGGCACTTAACCATCCGAATGACAAGATAGATATCATCAGGAAAGAAAGTGATGTTTGGGTTACCTTTAATCTTGACAAACCGGTAAAAGCCACTATTTATGTATATAATCTCGTGGGTCAAAAGATCATTGAAGAATCAGCAATAGTAGGTAAAAAAACGGTAAAGATCACCTTACCTGAGCACCCTTTTGCCTTTTACGTTCTTACAGTAGTTGCCGGAAAGAATGTTTTAACGAAAAAGATCGTATTTGAGAATTGATAAAATTTAAAAGATTGCTATATTGAATTTTTAAAAATAGGAATTTATGCAATTTATAAGAGGTAAATCTAACCGCCAGACCGATCTCCTTCGAAATCTCTTTCATTCTTTCCGGCCATCACCACCCTTTGCTTTTCGCAGAGTTTGCATCGAACCTTACGGAAGGTGGGATAGGGAGGGTCTCCGGCGTGTTTGCTGTTAGTGGTGTCTGGTGGGGGACTGGG
>DTSC01000421.1:0-5386 GCA_012965625.1 Flavobacteriales bacterium
AAAGCAGATGTTATAATCTGTATTCCAGATAATATGACCACCACCTATTAGGTTTGGTCCTCCTATTCTATGAAATTGTTAGAGATGTATATGGCAAATGGGAAAGCAGTAACAGTAATTTTTATGGCACTAAGCATTTTTTTGATGCTTGTTCCCAGTATGGTTATAGGGCAAAAATGCAATAAGGGCAAATTCGTGTTGAAAGAGGATGGACTTTGCAATGAAAGTCCTTATGAGCTTGTTTTTGAAGATGGTTTTGATGTGCCGGAGCTGGATAATAGTAAGTGGCTGCCAAGATATACCTGGCATAATAGTGATGGTTTAGCATTGTATACTCTTGGGTTGAACTATGAATTTGCAGATGGGATCTTAAAACTGATTCCAAAAAAGGAAAAAAATAGGGCTAACAGAATAGATTATCTACCTGAAACGGATACTTTAGGAGATGGCTTGGTTAATAATCGGCAATATGAGTTTACTTCTGGGATGATATTTTCTAAAAACTTGTATGGGGATGGAGTTTTTGAAATCCGTTGCAAAATACCAAGTGGGCAGGATTATTGGCCTGCGTTTTGGCTGTTTGGTGATGGTGGTGAGCTGGATATTTTTGAGTTTTATGAACATGGAGAGTTGTTTTCTAACTATAGGCACCGAGTCCGGATGAATCAGCATCACAATGGTAGCTGTCCTACAAAACATTATGGACCTGATTATTCTGGAGAGTTTCACACCTTTAAACTCGTTCGTGAGCCCTATAAACTAGAATGGTATGTTGATGGTACTTTGAAACGTAGGGTATGGCTTTATTACGGTAAGTTTGGTAAAGGGCTCTCGTGTAATAAGCAAGTTGATGGGAAAAAGGTTAAGCGAAACAATATTTACCCTGTTGGCCCTATGCATTTAATTGTAAATCTCTCCATTGCTGGGGAAAACCCCACGTTGCCAAACACAATGGAAATTGACTATATCAAGATATATAAAAGAAAAACAGGAAGTTAGAAGAATGCACTTATTATCCAGAGGCTTTTTTGTTTTGGTGTTCTTGGTTCAGGGCATGACCATATCTCTTGCCCAAAAACCTAATTATGATGAGGATTGTAAAGAATGGGAGTCTAGTATTTTGCCGAGCAGCGAAAGCTTGTCATATCTTGTTTTCCTGATAGGAGATGCTGGCGCTCCTGATTTCACAAAACCCTCTGCCATTAAATTACTTCATTCTCAGGTTAAAAGCCTAGGAAGCAATGTCTCAATAGTTTTTTTGGGTGATAATATATATAAGAGTGGCTTGCCAGAAGAATTGGATAAAAACCGGACAGAAGCAGAAGAGCGATTAACTAAACAAATAGGGCCTTTAAAAGACTTTAATGGGAGGGTGGTTTATGTACCAGGCAATCACGATTGGGACCATTGGGGCAAGGAAGGCCTGGCAGCAATTAAACGTGAGGAGGCGTTTGTAGAGAGGTTTCTGCAAAAGGGCAATACATTTTTGCCAGATAGTGGCTGTCCTGGGCCGGCTGAAATTGTTTTGTCAGACGACCTGGTTTTATTGGCGATAGATACACAGTGGTGGTTGCATAAATGGAACAAGAATAGGGAGAGCAATAAGGACTGTACGGCAAAAGATGATGAGGCATTTATTGAAAACCTAACTAATGCAATTCTGCGTAATAGCGATAAACAGATACTTGTTGTTGCCCATCATCCTGTAATAAGCAATGGAAATCATGGTGGATATTTCCCTTTTAAAGAGCATTTGTTCCCATTTACAGCATTCTGGCCAAATTGCTATTTTCCTCTTCCAGTTCTCGGTTCATTTCATCCCTTTTACAGGAAGTATATTAATCACATTCAGGATCTTGGGCATAAGCGCTATAAACTTTTGAGCAAAGCGCTAAAAGGTGCATTTAAAAGGCATGAGAACCTGGTTTTCGCTGCTGGCCATGACCATAACCTTCAGTATTTTCATGAGGGGCAGCAACACTATATTGTGAGTGGATCTGGGAGTAAGACAACCTATGTAGCTAAAGGGCACGATGCCAAATTCACCTATTCCAAACAGGGATTGGTAAAGCTGTATTATTATGAAAATGGTGAGGTATGGATGGAGATCCTTGTCGTTAGTGAGATAGTTGGAGAGGGGAAAGTGGTTTATAGGAGAAAGCTGATTGGGTAATTATGTCCTTGTGCTGTTGCTTAATCTGGATTTCGATATATTATGATCGTTTTGCTTACCCCATCCATTATGTTTAGTTCTTCTGTTTTTGTATTTTTAGCAATTATAAAGAAAGAACGATCATGAATAAACTACTACTTGCATTATTGTGTTTGCCTTTTCTTGCGTTTGGGCAGGTACAGCTAAAACCATCAATTGGTATTGGGGCACTGCCAAATGATTCAGATCCTGTATGTACCATTGTTCCAAGAACCCAAGGCAACCCATGGACCCCAATTGCAGCTGGAGATACCGCAGCTGATTTTAATTTGTATGATATCAATGGGGTGGCAATGGATTTGGCCTCAATCCTTAATTCAGGGAAATTTGTATTGATGGTGGCCGGTAGCTATACATGCCCTATCTTTCGGAACCATATGACAGAATTAAATGCGGTGGCGGCCCAATATGGCAATCAAATTGAGTGTTTTGTTGTATATGAAGTTGAAGCACATCCAGATGGTTCTCCAATGCCTTCCAGCGGACAACTTAATCCGACGAATCCAAAATATCCTCAACCCACCACTTATGGTGAAAGAAAAGCGAATTTGCAGGATATGCTTGATGGAGTTGGTACCGGTTCTTATGTGCCTGTCCCGGTGAATATACCCATATATATAGATGGCCCCTGTAACGAATGGTGGGATTATTATGATGGTCCGAATAAGGCTTATCTTATTGATACAAATGGTGTGATCTTCGCTTATCATGATTGGTTCAGTAATTCCAATCCTCCCAATAGCCAGGCAACGAATATTTGGTGTGATATTGACAGTTTATTGGGTGTTAATTCCGGAGGTTGTTCACAGGTAACTTCCTTAAACGGCACATTTGATTTTCAACTTAAAAGTATGTCTTCAGACACTACTTATGGAAGCCCGGGTGCTATTATAGATATTTTTGGTGAGCTCATTAATACGAGTTCTGAAGGTGTTAAAGTGGAGATACGAAGATTCATGGAGGACTTGCCAGATACTGTTAAATGGGAATCATCTATATGTGTTACTTTCTGCCTGCCTCCTGATGAAGATACTACTTCAGTAATTATTGCTGCAGGTGATACTGTTGATTTTTCATTTCATTTCTTTACGGATGCATCTATGCCCGGTCCAGATACAGGACGTGCCAGGGTGCGATTTAAAAATATGAATGGTAATCAGCAATCTCAAATACAAAATTATATTGCAATTACAACAGAAGAAATTACCGCACTTATTGCTGAAAAAGAAAAAATTTCAGATGTAACTTTATATCCTAACCCTACAGCAGGATTATTGACTATTTTCGGAGTAGAGGGACGAGTTCGGATATACGATATTTATGGAAACCTTGTTATATCAGCACAAACCAATACGTTGAATTTGGCTGATGTAACGGCGGGTGTATATTTTGTCAAAATTACAGACAAAAAAGGGAGGGTGTATTCGAAAAAAATAATGAAAGATTAAGATTATTTTTTCTTATTGTCCACCCATTTATCTTTTATTAATTCGCCTAAGACATTTACCTTCTTTGTTCTGCTGTATTCTTTTATCGCATCCAACATCTCTTCGCGCGTATCTCTTCTGATTTTTATACCAGATGAGGTACTGCCTTCATTTCGGATTTCTATATAAAAGCCATCTTTTAAACGTGATGGTCGTGTAGGGGGCCTGCCCATTTCTTTATGAGATTATTCATTAATAGGCGCATAGTTAAAGATTTAATATGCAAAACACAATTAATGTAGGAAAAACTTTTTTTATTTGTTTAAGTTCAATTTGGTTTTGTGTATTAACATGAGACCTTATTACATAACATTAATTATGCTCCATTATGCATTTTCTATTCTATTTTGTCTGCCTTTGAAGCAACGATAAAGTCATTTTCACTAAGCCCATTTATGGCGTGTGTCCATAGATCTAGTCTTACTTTATTCCAATGAATACTAATGTCAGGATGGTGCCCCTCGTTCTCAGCTAGACCTCCTATCCGGTTTACAAAATTTAATGCCTCTTTAAAATCTTTAAATTCAAAATCTCTATAAATCATCTTTCCATCCAGCTTCCACTTTGGCAAGCTTTTAAGATTTTTTTGTATGATATTGTCGGAAAGTGGATCTCCTCCAGCTTCACAAACAATGCATTTTTTTTGTGTAAAATCCATGGATTACAAATTTTTGAGGTTTATTTTTTTGCTGTGAGTAAATATGCTTGCTGAACGCATAATCACAGCTTTTGGGCTTTTACAGCCTATGCCAAAAGTATCATCCAAAGTTTTTGCTTGAACATTTTTATTGTCCATACAAATGAGCGCCATAAACAAGGGGCGTATTGCGGCTCTTCCTCCATATGCAGTCTCTTTCTCAAGAAACCAGAACATGTCCAGGGCAGTATCATCTAGGAAGCGATCTCTTATCTGCTTACCCATATCCGTGTAATGGCCTACAATAAATAGCCTCCCTCTTGCCAAAAAGTTTACCAGCTTTGCAAACTTGACGCATACAAAACATTCGTTATCATAGATAACAAGAGGCACCATATCCTTCAATTTTACTATCAAATTGTAATCTGATTTGATTAAAATGCTTTAGGAATACCCAAATATACAAAAACCTATTCTTTCACCACCGTATGGGAGTAGACACCTCTCTCATTTACAGCTCTAAGAAAATAGATGCCTTTAGAAAGACTAGAGGTATTGATGGTATAGGTAGTAGAAATCTTTTTATTCAGTAAGAGTTTTCCTTGTGCGTTGTAAATGCTTAACGTAAAAGGGGATTCTAGTTCTATTGCTAGGTAGCCGGAAAATGGGTTAGGGTGAATATTTAATGCGCTAATTTTTTTTACTTCCTTTAAAGATGTTACAATTGAGCTAGAGTCTTTTATGCAACGTATAGAAAAACCGAAAGTCTTAGCGTAGTGGTGCCTCCATACAGAGATCTTGTCGTCTTCCAGTACTCTGTAGGCCTTGCCTGTTATGAGTTCTGAGGAGCTCCACCAACCACCGGCCTGGCCAATGTTGTAGAATTGCCCGGTGGCATATCGCCATCCGCCGGCAAGTGCGGTAAAACCGCTGCTGTTAGTAACGTCTGGACTTGTACTGTTCCAGTGGGCAGTACCGGTTTCTTTTAGTTTTCCGCCCTGATCTGGGCCACGGAACCCGGTATTTTCCTGGTCTGGTGTACTCATTCGT
>DTSC01000421.1:5396-7028 GCA_012965625.1 Flavobacteriales bacterium
ATTCACAATCTGTAGGGACATACCAGCCCGCAGGACATAGACCCAAAGGATTAACAAGTGCATACCAACTGTACAAAGCCCCATAATCAGAAGCGTTTGCTGTACTATCGTTATTAAACCAGGCATAGGCACCGGTAGTGTTATTTTCCCATGTTGCATTATTAGAGCCTGGGTAATCTATGGGGCTGCCATCTCTATATTTTGTTGTTTGCAGGTTTTCCCTGAACCAGCACTGTCCACCTATTTCCACAAGGTCATAAGTATAACCATTATAGCTAAGGGTAGTTAAACCACTACATGGAGATATATTTATATATTCATTTGCACAGGTAGTGTTTCCTGGTAATACCACACTTCCTAAACCACCTTGCCCAAAGATAATGCAGGGGAGTAGTAATAGTAGAATTATTAGTTGTGTCATACCCAAATATACAAAACCCCAACCAAATTAATGATTGAGATTCAAGTAATTAATTATCTAATTCTATGGACAATCATATGTCCAAGGAATTAGGAAATTTTGGGAAATCCAACACATCACCCTATCAAGACAAGTCATAAATGACAAAAACAATATAAGAACTACTATTATTCTCCCCCAGGTCAACCTAATTGGTTTCTCTTTCATGCTAATACACTTAATCCTAATAATATCTTTTTCATAACTCTATATTAATTATCCCACTAATATACAAAAACCCTGTTTGTGGTGTTATCTGTCCAGCTGTACCCTTTTCTCCACAGAACCATCATCATAGATGTAGAATAAAAGAGTATTGGGGGTAGGATGGGTGGTTCTGCCAAGTAGGTCTGTGATGGTTAGGAGTTCTTTGGGTTTTGTGGGTGGTTCTGTAATTGTTGTTGCTGTTGTGTCAATAAGTGTTTTGTTTAAGCAACGAACAGAGAACCCATCATCCTTATGGAGGGAGGACCTGACTACATGGCCATAGTCCTTCCCCAGCTTACGGTAAAAGGCATAGCTGGTGAAGTTCTCCGTAGAACTCCACCAGTAACCGTAGCGTTCAACGATGGCGGCGAAACTACCATCGGTGCTGCGGGTGCCGCCCGGCAGACCGGTAAAGCCGCTGCTATTGGTTGCCCCAGTGTTGGGGGAGCGCCAAAGGCCAGTACCGGCCTGTGTGGTTCCTACGTCTTTCATTTTACCTCCTGCAACTCCACCACCTAAATAGTCTGTTAAGGTAGTCCACCCTCCATCTGTTGGCACATGCCAACCCATTGGACATACGTTGCGAGAGTCATCCACCGTGTACCAATTATACAATTTGCCGTATATAGTTTCATATAGGCTGTCATTAGAATTATGACACCAGGCACCTGTCGTTAAATTAGACCATTGGTTGGCATTTGTAACATTTGGTATGAAGTCCCCATTGGCATATTTGGTGGTACGCAGGTTCTCTGCCATCCATTCCTGGGCGCCTATTACTACCGTTTGGTACACATTACCATCTATATCAGCAACCTGCCCAAAGGCAATGCAGGGGAGTAGGAATAGAAGGAGTATTAGCTTTCTCATACCCAAATATACAAAAACACAGAATAAGGGTTTTGGAGGGGATTGAGTATAAAAGGGGGTAAAAATGGCAAAATTGTTACTGGATTGTTACCAGA
>DTSC01000422.1 GCA_012965625.1 Flavobacteriales bacterium
AGGATAATAATTCTGAGAAAGAGAAACTATTCCATAATATATTAAAGCTACATTTCTCTAAAACTGATTTTCTTGATTTTGCAGACTTACATTTAGCAGATTATTGTTTTATAGATGATGGCCATCTTAACGAAATAGGAGTAAATAAATTCACAATCAGGTTTAATGATTGTCTTGATTCTTTAGCATTTAAATAACATAATTAAGTATTGTGTATTAATATATCAAGATATTTATAAATACGCAGAAGTACATTTCTCAACAAATAGATTAGAATTTTTCTTCTATACCCAAACCAAATAGCGCAAAATCAAATTTAACTGGATCATAAGGATCAAAACCTCTCAATTTATTGGTTAATTCAGCAACTGCTTTCCAATCATTTTGATTACGATTCAATAAGCCAAGCTTCCTTCCTACTGTTCCGGTGTGCACATCTAGGGGCATCATTAAGACTTTTGGGTCAATGTCATTCCATATTCCAAAATCTACTCCTCTATTATCATTGCGTACCATCCATCGCAAGAACATGTTCAAGCGCTTAGCCGCAGAACCTGCCATGGGGTCTGAAACATGCTTTCTCACTCGCAAGGGATGATCCAATTCAAAGAATACTTGCTTGAAGCCTGAGATTGTTTTGCCAATGTCTCCATTGCACTCATAAACCAATTTTTTAAATAAACCATGTAATCCATTGTATTTCAGATATATATTATTCAAACTATTTAAGAAATAGTCACAATCAATTCCATTAAAGGTTCGGTGCTTGAATGCACGAATGCGGTCCTTGGAATCTTCATTGTTTGGGTAGTCCATCACAAATTCATAAGGATTATTGCCCATGGCTTTAGCCAGCTTTTTTCCATTATTAATAATGGTTTTTCTCTGACCCCAGGCTATAGTGGCCACTAAAAATCCGATGATTTCTACATCTTCTTTTATGCTAAAAGTATGAGGTACCGAAATTGGGTCATTGACAATAAACTCAGGTCTATTGTACAAGTCATGTTTTTCGATAAGAAAAGCAGATATTTCAGTCTCTACAAGGGACATATCAATTTCTTTGGGGGAG
Source organism: Flavobacteriales bacterium (assembly GCA_012965625.1). Classification (GTDB taxonomy): domain Bacteria; phylum Bacteroidota; class Bacteroidia; order NORP154; family NORP154; genus UWMA-0041. The sequence goes on from DTSC01000422.1 coordinate 1,073, forward strand.
AATGTTTGATTTTAATCCAGAACTTTGTCATTTTAGATGACACCGTCTTTGATTATCAGCTTCCTGTCTGACATGTTTGCCAGTGTTTCATTGTGCGTGGCAATCAAAAAGGTTTGCTGAAATTTATCACGTAGTGAAAAAAACAAATTGTGAAGCTCTTTTGAGGAAACTGAATCCAGGTTACCTGATGGTTCATCTGCAAAAACTACGGCTGGGTCATTGATCAATGCCCTGGCTACTGCAACCCTTTGCTGTTCGCCTCCCGAGAGCTCATTAGGCTTGTGCCCAAGCCTTTGCGAAAGGCCTAAAAACCCCAGTATTTCCATTGCTTTGGCACTTGCTTCTGATTTGGACTTGCCGGCAATAAATGCGGGAATGCATACATTCTCTATTGCTGTGAATTCTGGCAATAAGTGGTGGAACTGAAACACAAAACCAATTTGACTGTTTCTGAATTTTGCCAGCTTTTTTCCCTTTAGTGAAAGCACTTCAGTCCCATCGAGAGCAATGGACCCTGAATCAGGCTTGTCCAATGTACCTATAATCTGAAGGAGGGTGGTTTTTCCAGCACCAGATGCACCAACGATAGATACGATCTCACCCTTTGCTACCTGAAGGTCAACACCATCCAATACCTTTAATGAACCAAATGACTTGCGTATTTTTCCTGCTTTGATCATGTGTTAATTTCAAAACCGAGGCGAATATACGCAATATGTTACTTGGCTGATTTGGATTGTTTTAAAAGATTTGATAATACCCTTAAAAGATATAAATTTGTCTATTATCATTCCATTATAATTAGATAAACAAATAACATGAATTTACACGAGTATCAAGGAAAATCTATTTTAAAAGATTACGGAGTTTCTGTTCCGGAGAGCATGGTAGCTGTCACAAAGGAAGAAGCGATAGAAGCAGCAAAGAAGATCCAGGCATCAACCGGTGTAGAAAGCTGGGCCGTAAAAGCACAGATCCATGCCGGTGGTAGAGGCAAGGGTGGTGGCGTAAAGATCGCTAAATCAATTGAAGAAGTGGGCACATTTGCGGATGCTATTTTGGGGATGATGCTCGTAACCCCACAAACAAGTGCGGAAGGCAAGAAGGTTAACAAAATTCTTGTTGAGCAAAGCATTTATTATGATGGCCCTAGTAGTATAGAAGAATATTATATGAGTGTTTTGCTGAATCGTGAGACCGGCCGAAATATCATCATGTACTCTCCTGAAGGGGGTATGTCAATCGAAGAAGTAGCAGAAGCAACTCCTGAGAAGATTTTTAAAGAAGAGATTGATCCTGCTGTAGGCTTGCAAGGATTTCAATGCAGGAAGATTGCCTTTAACCTTGGCCTTTCTGGAAATGCTTTTAAGGAGATGTGCAAATTTGTTTCACAATTATACAAGGCATATGAGGGATGTGATGCGTCATTATTTGAGATCAATCCCGTATTTAAAACATCCGACGACAAGGTCTTTGCTGCAGATTCCAAGGTAACCTTAGATGACAATGCTCTTTTCCGCCATAAAGATTATATAGAGATGAGGGATGAAACGGAGGAAGATCCTATTGAAGTTGAGGCCGACAAGTTTGAGCTTAATTATGTTAAGCTCGATGGCAATGTGGGTTGCATGGTAAATGGGGCTGGTTTAGCCATGGCAACCATGGATATTATCAAATTATCGGGCGGAGAACCAGCAAACTTTCTGGATGTTGGAGGAACAGCTGATGCTGAAAGGGTTGAGCAGGGTTTCAGGATTATCATGAAAGACCCAGAAGTAAAAGCCATCTTGATCAATATTTTCGGAGGTATTGTTCGTTGTGATAAAGTAGCAGAAGGTGTTGTTGCAGCATATGAAAATATAGGAGAGATCAATATTCCGATTATTGTGCGACTTCAGGGAACCAATGCTGAGGAGGCTAAAAAGATTATTGATGAGTCAGGGCTTGAGGTCCTTTCTGCGGTCTTGCTGCAAGAAGCAGCAGACAGGGTGAAAGAGGTTTTGGCTTAAACCATCCTTCTATGAAGAAAATCCTTGTTGCAAATAGGGGAGAGATAGCATTGCGCATTATGCGTTCTGCTAAGGAAATGGGAATAAAAACGGTTGCTGTTTATTCCACCGCTGACCGGAATTCACCACACGTTAGGTTTGCGGATGAAGCAGTCTGTATCGGCGAAGCACCATCATCAGAGTCTTATCTTCAGGGGGCAAAAATCATTAGCGTGGCCAAATCCTTAAAAGTTGATGGTATTCATCCTGGTTATGGTTTTTTATCTGAGAATGCTGGTTTTTCCAAGAAGGTTAAGGCAGCAGGAATGACCTTTATAGGTCCGGGTCCCCGGGCTATAGAAATTATGGGAAGTAAGCTGGCTGCAAAAAAAGCAGTGAAAAAGTTTGATATCCCTATGGTACCTGGATCCGCAGAAGCTATTACTGATATTAAAATAGCAAAAAAGTTGGCAAAAGAGATTGGATACCCAGTACTGATCAAAGCCTCTGCTGGTGGAGGTGGTAAGGGGATGCGTATTGTTGAAAAGGAGGCTGACCTTTCCCAGAATATGAAGATGGCTGTTAGCGAGGCAGAATCTGCTTTTGGAGATGGATCCATATTTATTGAGCGCTATGTAAATTCACCCAGGCATATAGAGATACAGATACTTGCTGATACCCATGGCAATGTAGTGCATCTTTTTGAAAGAGAATGTTCCATACAGAGAAGACATCAGAAAGTAATAGAAGAGGCACCATCTTCTGTGCTAAGTGAAAAAATGAGAAATGAAATGGGCGAAGCAGCGATTAAGGTTGCAAAATCTTGCAAATATGTAGGGGCTGGCACTGTAGAGTTTCTTTATGATGGTGGGGCTTACTATTTCCTGGAAATGAACACCAGGCTGCAGGTAGAACATCCTGTAACTGAGTGTATCACTGGCAAGGACCTGGTTAAAGAGCAAATTAATATAGCGAGAGGTAATAGGCTTTCTTTTAGTCAGAAAGATATTGTGATCCAAGGCCATGCAATAGAAGTAAGAGTTTATGCTGAGGACCCATATAATGGATTCTTGCCAGACATAGGAACATTGTCTGTTTATAAACGACCCTTAGGTGCAGGGATAAGGGTTGATGACGGTTATGAGGAAGGGATGGAGATTCCTATATATTATGACCCTATGATCGCTAAGCTGGTTGCTCATGGAGCTAATAGAAAAGAGGCCATTGCCAGAATGTTGCAGGCAATTGAGGAATATGTGATTATAGGGATAGAAACCACTCTTCCCTTTTGCAATTTTGTGCTGAAACATAAATTATTTAAATCTGGTCAATTTGATACCCATTTTATAAAGGAACATTTTACCAAAGAGGCCTTAGCTGATGAAGGAAGCCCTGATGGCGCAACAATAGCATCGCTTATCGCTGCGAGATTGCTAAAAGACCATAAAGCTGGTAAAAAAAGTTCAAATGGCGTGATGGGTAAAAGGTCTTCTTGGAGAGAAAATAGGCTGTCTGAACAATAAACTACAGAATTTAGCAGTATTTATCTTGAGAATTCTAAGCAATGGCATGTGGCTTATCTCATTTGCCTTTATTTTAGAGCATATAGGATTTGCGGACTATAATATATGAGGATAATATTAAATATACTTTTAACCTGTTTGTTGCTGACAAACTTTTATGGCTTTTCGCAGACAGCTGATGGCTTTACAATATCAGCTATAGTTTTGGATGGTGATACCATTTTGATGCAACATCTGCCACAGATTATTATTAAAGACAAAAGATCGTTTAAAAGCAAGCGGCAGGCAATAAGGTATAATCGCTTGGTGAGAAATGTGAAAAAAGTTTATCCATACTCGAGGCTGGCTGCTTCTTTATTAAGGAAATATGAGGATACTCTCAGAACCATAGAAATTAAGAGCCAACGCAAGAAAGTAATAAAAGAAGCGGAAAAAGAGCTATGGGATACCTATGGGGATGAATTAAAAGAGATGACCATGACACAAGGCTTGATTCTAATTAAGTTAATTGACAGGCAAACGGGAAAAACGTCTTATGAGCTGGTAACAGAATTAAGGAATGGCTTTACAGCTTTTGTGTTCCAGAGTATTGCAAGACTGTTTCACTTAAATTTAAAATCTCAATACAATGATGCTGGCGATGATCAGAAAATTGAAGATATTGTATTGTTGATAGAACAAGGTGATATATAAGATGTTTAAATAAGAAAACAGATTTGTTTTTAACCTACTCTTTAATGAATAATAATTAGTATTTTCACTGACTTAATAATCTTTTAAATATAACATAATGGAAACAGGATTTCAGGGTTTTATTTACCTTATACCCATAGTAATCATATTGCTGACGGGTTTTTTTATTGTGAAGCAACAGACTACAGCAATTGTAGAAAGATTTGGAAAATTTGCAAGTATCCGTCAATCTGGTCTGAATTTTAAAATACCCATTATAGATAGGGTTGCGGGCAGGGTTAGCCTGAGAATCCAACAGCTGGATGTTATTGTCGAAACCAAAACTTCTGATGACGTATTCGTCCAGATAAAAATTTCAGTGCAATTCCAGATATTAAAGGAAAAAGTAGAAGATGCTTTTTACAAATTACAAAACCCACACGAACAGATCACTGCCTTTATTTTTGATACGGTTCGGGCAGAAGTTCCTAAAATGAGATTGGATGATGTTTTTGTTAAAAAAGATGATATTGCCATAGCAATTCAAAGGGAATTAAAAGATGCGATGCTTAATTATGGTTACGACATTGTAAAAGCATTGGTGACTGATATAGACCCAGACACACAAGTAAAAGAGGCAATGAATAGAATTAATGCTTCTGAACGTGAAAAGGTAGCTGCACAGTTTGAGGGAGATGCACAACGCATCTTAATTGTTGAGAGAGCAAAGGCAGAAGCGGAAAGCAAGCGTTTGCAAGGTAAGGGTATAGCCGACCAGCGAAGAGAAATTTCCAGAGGTTTATCTGACTCAGTTGAGGTTCTCGACAAGGCTGGCATTAATAGCCAGGAAGCATCAGCTTTGATAGTAATTACGCAACATTATGATACTTTACAATCAATAGGCGCAGATACAAATAGCAATTTAATTTTGTTGCCTAATAATCCTAATGCAGCCAGCTCCATGCTAAATGACATGGTAACCAGTTTGGTTGCAGCGAATAAAATAAAGGAAGCTGGTGGCCTCCCCAAGGAAAACCCTAAGGAATAGAACTGTAATAGTTACCAGATCCAATGATCGACGTTCTTGATAGCCTTAAATATCTGGAAAAGATTGAGCTGAAAACGGCGGTTGTGCTTTTAAGGAGCGATGGTATTATCTGTATTAGGGTTCGTGATGATGCTGAGGTGGAGCTTGAGGATTCTCTGGAAACTTTTGAAGCAGTAAAAAAGCTGGGTAAAGGTGTTAAGATGCCCGTACTGGTTTTAACGGGAGAGGGTGGTACCGTTTCGGAAGAATCTAAGCGGTTCTCCGCAAGCAAACAAGCGGGAGAACCCACTTTGGCAGAAGCAATAGTTGTTAGAAACTTTGCTCATAAGCTCCTTGTTAATTTTCTAATAAAATTTTATCGGCCTGGAAGACCAATGAGAATGTTTACCAGCAAAGGAGAGGCGGTGGAATGGTTGAAATCATATCAAGATAAATATGGTGATATTTCGATCCTTGTATAAATAGATGTTTATTTATTGATGAATAATTTAAACGATTTATTTATTCCTAGGGATATTATCTTTACTATATAAATACCTTCATTTAACTAGGAAACATCAATTTTCCCAGTATAATTATTTTAAAAATCAATACTAATGCTTTTCCAGAAAAAGGTCTTTAACAGTAAAATATCCCAGCTTCTTTTTGCCGGAATAATCGATAATACTCCATGATGGACCAGGCCAGCAATCATTCAGCTGCCAGAGCAGCGTAC
>DTSC01000423.1 GCA_012965625.1 Flavobacteriales bacterium
TAAAGATGGCTTTGGAAGCAAAGAATTTAACGGGTGCAGAGAATCTATGTATGGCTGGAGGGGTGGCCCTGAATTGTGTAGCTAATGGAAAGTTATTAGAAAGCGGAATTTTTAAGAATATATACATTCAACCTGCTGCCGGAGATGCAGGTGGAGCACTGGGTGCAGCACTGGGTGTACATTATATGTATTTTGATGAGTCCAGAAAATCAGATGAAGTAAATGATTCCATGCAGGGTGCATACCTTGGCCCTGATTATTCAGACAAGGAGATTGAGCTCATGTGCCGAAAAGTAAAAGCAATTTATAGGAGAGTGGATGAATTCGATGAATTATCTTCAGAAATTGCAGAAAAGATTTCCGAAGGAAATGTAGTTGGATGGTTCCAGGGAAGAATGGAATTTGGCCCACGGGCTTTGGGTAACAGGAGTATCCTGGGTGATGCCAGAAACCCTGAGATGCAAAAAAAACTAAACCTTAAAATAAAATACAGGGAAGGGTTCAGGCCTTTTGCCCCATCAGTTTTAAGTGAAGAAACCAATGATTACTTTGATCTTACAACAAACTCTCCCTATATGTTGTTAGTTTCTCCATTAAAGAAAGAAAGAAGGATAAAACTACCAGAGAATTATTATGATTTACCATTATGGGACAGGCTCTACCTCCAAAGAAGTGATGTACAATCCATTACTCACCTTGATTTTTCAGCAAGAATACAAACAGTGCACAAAGAGACCAATCCCAGGTATTGGGAGTTGATTTCTGCATTTAAGCAAAAGACAGGCTATGGATTGGTTGTAAATACCAGCTTTAATGTTAGAGGAGAGCCGATAGTATGTACACCTTACGATGCCTATCGTTGTTTTATGAGTACGGAAATGGATTATTTGGTTATCAATAATTTTGTGTTTTGCAAAACAGACCAAACGGACTGGGAGAACAGGAAAAAATGGAGAGTTAGTTTCAAAATGGATTAGCTAAAAATGTATTGAAATGGCCAAAATAAAATCAGAACCCATAAAAACCATGCTTACCATTTCTATGGGATTTTTAGTTGTTTACTTTATCTTTAGAGACGATTGGGCACTTTTCACTTCTCTAGGAATTGGAATTATTGGAATATTCTCCACTTATTTAAGCAAGCTGATCGAGAAACTATGGTTTAAGCTAGCATGGTTACTGAGTTTAATAATTCCCAATATCCTCTTAACTAGTATCTTTTATTGCATCTTGTTTCCAGTTGCAATGCTTCAGCGGATCTTAGTAAAATCAGATAACTTAAGACTAAAGAATAGTTCAAACAGTACATTTACCACCTGCAACAAAGAGTACGACAAAAAGAGTTTCGAAAACCCCTGGTAGATCAGGCATCTTTTTTCCTCTGTGCACTTGTAAAGGTCTTCCATTTCTCTAAAACTGCTGCAAGGTCTTCTGGAATTTCAGATTCATGCCTTATCTCTTCACCTGAATTTGGATGAATAAAGCCTAGCGTCTTTGCATGCAATGCCTGGCGAGGCAGTATTTCAAAACAGTTTTTTACAAATTGATTGTATTTATTGGATGGCAATCCTTTCAAAATTTTATCTCCACCATATTCATTATCATTAAAAAGTGGATGGCCTGCATATTTCATGTGTATTCTAATCTGATGTGTTCGGCCTGTTTCAAGTTTGCATTTTATTAAAGTAACATAACCAAATCGTTCCAAGACCTTGTAATGAGTTACGGCATGCTTTCCATAATCACCATCGGGAAAAACTGCCATCACTTTTCTATTCTTAAGGCTTCTTCCCAGATGTCCTGTAATAGTACCTTCATCATCCTTCAGATCTCCCCAAACTAGCGCAACATATTCCCTATCTACCGTTCTATCATAAAATTGCTTTGC
>DTSC01000424.1 GCA_012965625.1 Flavobacteriales bacterium
GGTACCAAGGCGATTCAATGCTAATTTCAGAAAATACTCAAAGCTATTCCGCCATTGTATCAGGTTCCTATTCTGTGCTTGTTACAGATTCTAATGGATGTATGGGCAATTCAGACACTCTTGTTCTTGCAATTTTAAGTGCAGATGAAAGGAATGCGGAATCCCATATTCTTGTTTTCCCAAACCCTTTCAAAGACCAGGCAAGTATCCAGTTTAATAATCTTGCAAGTAAAGGCCCTTATACAATAACTGTGCATAACGTTATTGGAAAAAAAGTGTTTGAGAGGACAACAATGGAAAGTCAAATACTTTTTAAGCGCAATGAACTTATTCAAGGCATCTACTTTATTGAGCTAATAGAAAAATCCAATAGGTTGGTAGAAAAACTGATAATCAAATAGGTCAAATCAAATCCTTTCATATTTTTGCAATTATGTAATTGGCAGACCTAATGGATAGCATAAGATTCAAGTTACTTCAGGCAAGGATAGAAAATGATCCGGTCAGGGATCGAGAAAGGAACTCATTTGCTGCAGGCTTAGGTGTAAGTCCCAAGTGTATTGAGACTGTGGATATGCTCATGGGAGTGGATAACTATGATAGCATCACTGATGGAGCTGATGCAGTACTTGTGGGTGGTAGTGGCGATTTTTCTGTTACCTATGATCTTCCTTGGTTGCCTAATTTTTTTACCACGTTAAAAGACCTTGCTCATAACGGATTCCCCACATTTGCTTCCTGTTTCGGTTTTCAGGGTATGATAATCGCTCTGGGTGGTAAAGTAGAAACGGATTCTGAAAATTTAGAAGTAGGCAGCCTCATGGTAGAAAAACTTCCGGAAACGGAAAAAGACCCTCTGTTTGGTGAGCTTCCATCTTCTTTTATCTGTCAGCAGGGCCATGTAGACAGGGCAACCATTCTACCTGATTGTGTTGATCTTCTTGCCAAATCTCAGAAGTGCCCTTTTCAGGCCATCAAGGTCAAAGAAGCACCAGTCTATGCTACCCAATTTCATCCAGAACTGGTTGGTGATGAGAACAGAAGAAGGTTCTTGCAATATTTTGACCATTATATCAAGACGATTGGAATAGAAGAATCTGAAAATATTCTTTCTTCATTCAAGGAATCAAAAGAATCCAGCTATCTCTTGCAACGATTTAACAATCTGGTTTTAAGCCTATAAAATTAGCTTCAATTATTTTGGTTCAAAGGATCTGGACGATCTCGTTGTTCTCATTGGGGTTTTCCCTAGTTTAATGTAACACTATAGCATTCCTATACGTATGTAACCTATCTGTAAAAAACTATTCATCTTTAATTTCACTGCAATGAATGGTATTGTGCTATACGATTACATTTTTCAATTAGTATTGAATCATGCTTTAAAAAAAAAAATGAAGAGACTTCCTCTTCTGTTAATGGCTTTTGTATTCGGATTTCTTTATTCTGATGCATGTGACACCACTAAGATTATTGCCCACAGAGGAGTCTCTTCACTTGCACCACAAAATACCCTCGCCGCATTTCAGCTTGGAATAGATATGGGTGTTGATTACCTAGAGCTGGATGTACAGCAGTCGTCTGATGACTCATTAATGGTGATACATGATGCCACTCTTAATTCCACTACTAATGGTGCCGGAAATGTGATCGACAAAACCTATCTTGAGCTTAAAACATTGGATGCCGGATCCTGGTTTAGCCCCAATTTTATTGGTGAACAGATACCTACCCTATATGAGGCTTTGTCGTTAGCAAAGGGCAAAGCCAAGGTCTGTGTAGAGCTAAAAGCTGCAAATATTGAGGCCCAGGCAGTTTCTATGATAGAGGACCTTGGAATGGTAGATGATGTTGTTATATTTTCTTTTGACCTGAACCAACTGTATACGATCAAAGCACTAAACAATGACCTGAAGATTTGCTATTTGAATAATCCCATTACCATAACTGACATCTATGATCTTTGGCTTATTGGCGGCGAAATAGTGGGGTCTGATGCTTCTGGCTTTGATGAAATTTTGTATGCACAGAACCTGGATATTCAGTTCTGGAAATGGACCATTAACAATACAGACGATATGCTTTATGCTATGTCTAAGGGGGTAGATGGTATAATTACGGATTATCCACAAGACCTTTTTGGACTTAAGACCTTAATCACTAATTATGGCTTAATGGCTCATTGGAATTTTGATCAGGGCTCTGGTGTTTTTCTGGAAGATCAGTCTGGAAATGGGAATGACGGAATCATCTATGGCCCCTCATGGTCCGCAGGAAATAATGGAGGAGGTTTGTCTTTTGACGGAAATTCAGACTCATTGGTAGTTCCGCTATCTTCATCTCTTGATATTACAGGAGATGGTGTCAGTATCAGTGGATGGGTTTACCTGGATGTTTTGCCCTCTGGGTTGCCAAATTCTTTTGGTCCTATCTATGATTCTGATGAAGATGCGTATATATTGTATCTAGACAAGACTAATGCAGAGCTGCGTTTTAAGGTCAAGGATGATGATGGTGATGCCGAGAGGCCTGGAATTGCTGAAGCTGACCTTTCCTTGGGAACCTGGATGCATGTGGTTGGAGTTTATAACGGCTATAATGCAATGATATACCTCAATGGTGTCATGAAAGATTACCATGGAAATGCAAACCTTGATTTATTGCAGACAGGACAGCAGGCACAATTTGGACATAATAATGGCAGCTTTTTTGACGGTATGCTGGATGAGTTTCGGATTTACAATCGTGCATTAACCAGACAGGAAGTTTTTGCATTATATGCGGCTGGTATGGATTGTAATACTTCTGCTGATGAAACCATTAGCCTCGAAGGAATAGGCCTCGCTGAAAATTCAGATCTTTCCTTTTGTGATTCTGGCTTGGTCAACTGCTCCCAAACAACATTGCCGCGCACCGTTTTTCAGTTTGATGGCTCGCTTGATTTTTTAAATGTCAATAATATGGCTGCTGACCTTGCAGGAAGATCTCACTGTTTTTTTGCGTGGATAAAAACGACTAACCCGAGTAATGATGAAAGGCTTTTTGCAATCAATGACATGGCAGGAGGTAACGTAAGCCTATTCGGGATTTACAATGGAGCAATTGATATTTATGTTCCCAGCACATATTATACTGGCACCACACCAGTAAATGATGGTAATTGGCACTTTGTAGGATATAGCTGGTCAATATCTCTGCAACAGCTAAAGCTCTGGGTAGACGGAAATCTTGATGCCAGCTACACGGTAAACCTTGTCAGCTCCACAACTGACCTGGTTTCTATAGGACAGGAATATGACCTCATGGTAGCATCCAATAAGTTCGATGGACAAATGGCGGAGATAAGCATATGGAACGAAGTGCTCACAACGCAGGAAATTTCACAATTGATGCTGGCACCGATTGATTCAAATCATAACAAATATGGGAATCTTGTAGGGTATTATAATACCAGGTCTGGCTGTGATGGTCAGCTGAAAGATCGTTCTTCCTTTGGGAACCATGGGACATGCTGTCAGGATCTTAATTATACGCAGGAGGTATTAACTGGTTTTGCCAATGCGGATTATTCCATTTCCTGGGATACTGATATAAATGGCAATGTGTCAGATAGCAGTTCGGCTAGCTTCATCGCACAACAATCTCAAGTACTTGTTTATACTGCAGATGATGGCTATGGAACTGTCTATTATGACTCCATTAATATTGAAGTGTTTTCGAGCCCTGCTACTTCTGCTATAACTGGAGAAGATACGGCCCTGTTAGGACTTACGGAAGTCTACCAGGTTACAGGATCCAGTGGATCTGTCTATGACTGGGTGGTTTCCGGTGGCACGATCGATGCAGGGAGTGGTACAGAAAGTATTGCCGTTACCTGGGATACTGAAGGAATAGGCTTGCTTGAGGTGGTGGAGACTGATACAAATGGTTGTATGGGTGATACGATAGCCTTTAGCATTCTTGTTAAAACTCCATGCTCTGTTTCTTCTGCTATAACTGGAGAGGATACGGTACTGTTAGGACTTACGGAAGTCTACCAGGTTACAGGATCCAGTGGATCTGTCTATGACTGGGTGGTTTCCGGTGGTACAGAAAGTATTGCCGTTACCTGGGATACTGAAGGAATAGGCTTGCTTGAGGTGGTGGAGACTGATACAAATGGGTGTATCGGTGATACGGCTACCTTTAGCATTCTGGTTACAACTCCATCAACGGATATGAATGAAGACACTCCTTTTTCAGCCACGGCCTTTCCAAACCCATTTACAGAAAAAACTACGATAGCCTTCAATAATCCAGAGCATTCTTCCTATAAACTTATGATTTATAATCTACTTGGCAATCTGGTATATTTAAAGCAAAACATTAGGGATAACCAAGTTATTATAGTCCAGGAAGATCTTTCCCCAGGCTTGTTTCTGTTTGAGCTGAATAATGGTAATGTGATAGCTCATGGTAAATTAATTAGGGACTAAGAGCTATTTTAGTACTTTTGCCAGATAGAATACAACAGAACAATTCAGCCTTGCCATCCAGTATTGGATATTATAAATCCTATGGACCCCAAACATCTAGAAGAGATTAAGCAGAAATTTATTGAAGAAATTAATAAAACAGAAGCATCGGTCGCTGAATATAGAGAGCTTACAAAGCCCATAGCTCCTGAGAATGCAATTGGCAGAATTTCAAGAATGGATGCCATCAATAATAAGAGTATCATAGAAGCTGCTTTGCGTAAAGCGGAAGAAAAATTAAATATGCTGAGAGAGGGGCTTGGCCGTGTTGATGAAAAAGATTTCGGGTTGTGCAGCAAGTGCTATAAGGTAATCCCTGCCGGCAGGTTATTGCTGATGCCACATAGCAGGTATTGTGTTAACTGTGCATAATAAATAGCAAGCTCTGTCTTTTATCCTGTAATTTTGCCAATATGCATTGTCATTTAATGAAGCGGATCCTTTCTATTATAACCCTCTGTTTATGGTTGGTATCGGCCACCGCACTCAATCTAGATTCCCTTTGGGGAGTATGGTCTGACACTACACATTCAGATAGCATTAGGCTTGATGCAATGAATAAATTAGCATGGGATGGTTATCTCTTCTCTCAACCTGATAGTGCTTATTATTTTGCTGGTTTGAAATATCAATTCGCAAAAGAAAAAGGTCTTAAGAACTATATGGCAAATGCTTTAAACATCCAGGGTGTGTCATTTTATTTAAAGAGGAATTATGCTAAGGCTATAGAATATTTTAGAAGATGCTATAAGATAAAAGAAGAAATTGGTGAAAAAGATGGGATGGCAAGGTACTTAAATAACATGGGGGCTGTTTATAAAGACCAGGGAGATTATCCCAGGGCTATAGATGCTTATTCTCGCAGTTTAAGGTTAAGAGAAGAACTTGATGATAGACGCGGTCAAGCTGCTCCACTTAATAATTTAGGGAATATTTATAGAGAATTGAATGATAATTCCATGGCCCTGGATTATTTTCTGCGTAGCTTAAAAATTAAAGAAGAAACTGGTGATGAAAATGGAGCCTCTGGCACGCTGGGAAACATAGGGCTTGTTTATCAAGATGAGGGTGAACATGTTCAATCCATGAAATATTTTACTCGCAGTTTGGCAATAAAAGAAAAAAATGATGATAAGCAGGGGATGGGGAATGCCCTGAACAATATAGGGCTCAATTATAAAAAACAAGAGAACTATTCCAAAGCAATGGAATATTTTCAACGATCCCTAATACTATTTGTGGAACTTGATGATAAAAAAGGTCAATCTGCCCTTCTTAGTAATCTGGGGAATATATACCAAATACAGGGCGACTATTACCAAGCTATTAAATATGGAAAAAACGCTTTGCAATTCGCTAAAGAAGTTGGAGCCGTTATGGATATAAAAATTGCAAGTAAAACCCTATACAATGCATACAAAAAGACAGACCAGCATCAAAAAGCCCTGGAGATGCACGAAATTTATTTAAGCATGCGTGATAGTATCATCAATAAGGAAAACACAAAAGCAGCTCTACGCCAGCAGATACAATACGAATATGATAAAGAGCAAGCACTTGAAGATGCCAAGCAGGAGAAAAAAATGGCTTTATCAAAAGAGAGAGAAAAGCGGCAAAAGCTCATACTATCCGCAACAGCAATAGGTCTTTGCATGGTATTGTTCATTGCTGTCTTTATCTTTAATAGATTGCGTATTACCCGAAATCAGAAAAAACTCATCTCCGCTCAAAAGAAAAAGGTGGAGCAGCAAAAACGCATTATTGAAACAAAGAGCAAAGACATCACTGACAGCATACGCTATGCAGAGAACATACAAAAAGCCCTGCTGCCCACCATTAAAAGCATGAAAGAGGTTTTTCTGGATGGCTTTGTTCTCTTCCAGCCCAAGGACATTGTAAGCGGTGACTTTTATTGGATGCAACACCACAATGACAAGGTTTACTTTGCTGTCTGCGATTGCACAGGCCACGGCGTTCCCGGTGCCTTTATGAGCATGATTGGTTCTTCACTCTTAGATGAAGCCGTGCTGGAAAAAGGCATCACCAAACCCAATGAGATATTCTATGAGGTTAGAAAGGGATTTATCAATGCTTTAAAACAAACCGATGAAGCTGGGACTCAGAAAGACGGTATGGATGCTGTGCTTTGTAGCTGGAACAAAAATGGAATCTTAGACTATGCCCTGGCATATAACCCCTTACTGCTCATACGCAAGGGAGAGATCTTAGAGACCAAGGCAGACAAGCAGCCTGTGGGGTATCACACTGAAGAACAAAAGGCCTTTACTCATCATCAGATCAAGCTGGAAAAGGGAGACAATATTTATATATTCACCGACGGCTATCCAGATCAGTTCGGCGGAAAAAGAAATAAGAAGTTCATGATGAAAAACTTCAAGAAGCTTCTCTTGTCCATCCAAGATAAAACCATGAACGAACAGAAAGACATCCTGGAAACCACCATGGCTGAGTGGAAAGGCAGCAC
>DTSC01000425.1 GCA_012965625.1 Flavobacteriales bacterium
CAAACTTTTTCAAAGTAAAACCGGCCTGCTAACCACCCTTGCCTGGGGTTTGAATGGGAAGGTTACTTATGCTTTGGAGGGTTCCATCTTCATCGCTGGTGCCGCAATACAGTGGTTGCGGGATGGACTAAAGATTATTGGCTCAGCTCCAGAATCTGAGGAGCTTGCCAATAAAGCCGAAGGAGAGAACTCTGTTTATGTGGTACCCGCATTTGCAGGATTAGGGGCACCGTACTGGGATATGTATGCCAGGGGTGCCATATTGGGGCTCACCAGAGACACAGGAAGAGAACAGATAGCCAAGGCTACACTCCACTCACTTGCCTACCAAACACGTGATGTTTTGTCGGCCATGGAGACTGATTCTGGCATTGTATTGAATAAGCTTCAGGTTGACGGAGGTGCCTGTGCCAATAATTTATTGATGCAATTTCAAGCTGATATCCTGGGAACCAGGGTGGAAAGGCCTGAGACAATAGAATCAACTGCCATGGGGGCTGCCTACCTCGCTGGGCTTGCCTGTGGCATGTGGAATTTAGAAGATATCCGAAAAAATCGTTCGATAGACAAAGAGTTCACTCCTACAATGGATGAGGAGAAAAGAGAAAAATACTATGCCGGATGGCAAAAAGCTGTCAAAAGAAGTATGAACTGGGTTGAGGAAGAATAATATGAACCCCCTTTCATCAAACAACAGAGAGCCGCTTTTAGCAAAGATACAGGAACAAGAGTTTGACCTGATAATAATTGGAGGAGGTATTACAGGGGCAGGAATCTTACTGGATGCCACAACCCGTGGACTAAAAACGCTACTCCTGGAAAAGGGTGATTTTGCATCAGGTACCAGCAGCAGATCCACAAAACTGATCCATGGAGGCCTTCGCTATCTGAAGCAGTTCCACCTGAAGCTTGTTTGGGAGGTTGGGCGAGAAAGGGCTATACTATACAAAAATGCACCCCACCTGGTGATCCCTGAAAGAATGCTGCTCCCCCTTGTTATTAATGGCAGCTTCACAAAAATATTAAGCCGAATAGGTTTAGCCATATATGATGTCCTTGCATCTGTTAAACCCGGAGAAAAGAAAAAAATGCTTTCCAAAGCAGATACGCTAAAAACAGAACCCACATTAAATCAGGATATTCTTTTAGGTGGTTGCCTATATTCTGAATATCGTACCGATGATGCCAGGTTAACCTTAGAAGTTATTAAAACGGCATGTGCTAAAGGAGGCCACGCAGTGAATTATTTCAATGTTGAAGACTTTGTTTATGAAGACAAAAAGATTGTCGGCATTAAAGGCAAAGACCTCATTTTAAGCAGTGACCATGAAATCAAATCTAAGATGACTGTTAATGCAACGGGGCCATGGGTAGATCAGCTTAGGGAAAAGGAAGAGCCTGTAAGCGGAAAAAGACTTCACCACACAAAAGGCGTTCATATTGTTGTACCACATGAAAAACTTCCGATAAACCAAGCTGTCTATTTTGACGACTTTGAAGGAAGAATGGTCTTTGCCATTCCCCGTGGAAAAATCACTTACATCGGTACGACCGACACCAATTATAGTGGAGAATTGTCTAACCCCAGGGTAAGTGAAGAAGAGGTATCCTACCTTTTAGCAGCGACAAAGAAAATATTCCCCAACAAACAATTGGTATTATCAGATATAATCTCCAGCTATGCCGGGATAAGGCCATTGATCCACGAAGAGGGGAAGCTTCCTTCAGAAATATCCCGTGAGGATGAGGTCTTTATTTCTAAAGCAGGATTAGTTTCTATCGCTGGGGGCAAGCTCACTGGATTCAGAATAATGGCAAGCAAAGTAATGGATCTGGTAATAAAAAAACTACATAATCAATATGGAATTCAACACAGAAAATG
>DTSC01000426.1:0-4360 GCA_012965625.1 Flavobacteriales bacterium
TACTTCGGCTTAGCCTGATAAGAAGTTTTAGTATCCTTTACTGGATTGTTATTAGAATAATAATACACGCTATACAAAGAGGTTCCGAGAAAAAGAAAACCTATAAAAAAGTACAGAAACCACCTTCTTCTCTTTTTCTTGTTTGATTGTATGATCAGCTCCTCTGCATCTTGCCAATAAGCATCCTTCATCTCAAATTTTCTCTGAGAAAGTTTTTCTTTAAACAAGGTGCTTAGCGGTTTCTGTACCATTGTTTGTTCTTAATTTATTTCTATTGTGCTATTATTGGATTCCTGATATTTTTTCTGCAGTGTCGATTTTGCCGATGCAAGATAACGTTTCGATGTTCTTTCAGAAATGTTCAGTTTTTCTCCAATTTCCTTATGAGACAATCCATCTATTACAGATAGGTTAAAGACTACTTTCTTCTCAGCACTCAATGAGTCTAACAAGGACTCAAGAAATGCCGTATTTATTGATTCTTCCACAAGGTTGGAGTCAAAAGCTTCCAGGTATTCGATGGCTTTGTCTTCTATAGCACAAAACATCTCTTTGGTCTTGTGGTTCTTCCTGAAATCATCAATCGCAGTATTTATCATGATCCGTTTTATCCAGGCCTCAAAGGGTACTTCTTTTTTGTATTTTCCGATATTATTCAAAATTTTCAAAAACCCTTCATTAACCAAAGCCACCGCATCCTCATTGTTTGTTTTATATCTTGTGGCAATATTCATTAGAGTGTTTAAAAGAAGCTCATATAATTTGAATTGTGCTTTACGATTATTTTTCGCACATTGATAAATTACTTCATAATCTATTATTAAAGGAGACATTCAACTATATTTATAGATGAATGTCTCCCATGGTAATAAATTGCATTATAATTATCAATAAGCTTTCGAATAATAAGGGTATTAATCCGCAGGATTGTTTTCATACCCAAAGATACGATAACTATTCTTTTAATACTTTCTGTGAATAAACCCCTCCATCCTCATTAAATATCCGAATAAAATAAACGCCTTTTGGCAGGTGCTGTATATCTATATTATTAGATCTTAATCTCAACACAAGTCTGCCAAAGCTGTCATATAGCAAGGTTTTTCTTCCTTCAAGCCCTTTTATATGAAGTATGCCAGCTGTAGGGTTTGGATAAATCAACACACCCCTTGTGATATCGTTTTCATATCTTTCGTTCATCCCTGTTATGGGTTCTTGTGGAACCACAATAACAGTGTACTCAAAAAAGGCTTTCTGTACTGAATCAATAGTCAACACGATGCAAAAAATATCCTGACAACTATCCACAGTGTCTGAAACAGTTAAGCAAATATTATACACACCATAATTTGTGTAATAATGTGTTGGATATTGCTGGGTTGAGGTATTACCATCATCAAAGTCCCAGAAATATGCCAGGTTATTGCCTGTTGAATTTTCTATCAGATAAGTCATATTCGTCTGTGTTGTATCTAAATAAGGATAAAACGAAGCGTTGCACGGACTTCCTGATGTTGATGAGCATGCATTATTGCAATTGGTGCTGAAGGATGCAGTGGAATCAAATCCCCACCCAGATAAATAGCCGGGCCATGGTGTTGGTACCAGGGCCACATCATCTACTTCTATGCAAGCTAACATAGGATTCCACCTACCACTTGTAAGATGCCAAACGGCGGGATCTAACAGATTTGTATTTTTAATATTTAAACAGGTCAGCTGATTAGATTGACAAATTAACTCAGATAAATATATGTTCTGGCTCAAATCCAGGCTGGTGAGTTGATTATTAGAACAATACAATCTTCCTAAAGCAGGTGCACCACTCACATCCAAATTCGTCAGTTGATTATTCTCACAAGAAACCCACCTTAAATCAGCTGCGCCATTCACATTCAAACTCGTCAATTGATTATTGTTACAATACACATACCATAATGAAGTATTATTACTTACATCTAAGCTGGTTAGCAGATTATTTGCACAATCCAATCCATAATATAAAGCAGTATTGTTACTTACATCTAAGCTGGTTAGCAGATTATCTGAACAATCCAAGGTTGCTAAAGCAGTATTATTACTTATATCCAAACTCGTTAGTTGATTATTGCCGCAATGCAAGGTTGCTAAAGCAGAATTATTACTTACATCCAAACTCGTCAGTTGATTATTGCCACAAGACAAGGTTGCTAAAGCAGCATTATTACTTACATCTATGTTTGTGAGAAAATTGTTGAAACAGGTAAAATAAGTTAAAGCGGTGTTCTGAGTCATATTCAAACTCGTGAGGAGATTGAGTTGACATTGCAAAGTATCTAAAGCCGCAAAATCTTCAATTCCTGTTAAGTCACTTATGTTTTTATTAGCAACTTGTAAATAAGTAACAGAGCTGATATTTGCCGTAGGCACAGACCCATCAGGGGTGCCCATATCATAACCCAGGTCTATCAAGGCCTGCTCAAAGTTAGCATCAGGTATTATCGTTGTTTGTGCGCTTAGCGCCTGGCTCAAAACAACCGCGGTTAAAATTGTTATTATTGTTTTCATGATTTTTTATTTTTTTCAATTAATATTATTAGAATTTCCTTTCACTTATATTAACGGAATAATTGTCGTGGGGGGGACAGAAAAAGTAAAATAATTTTAGTTTATCTCAGGTAACTATTGAAGATTAGCGGGTTTCCCCGCAAAGGAAAGAAGCCTCTATGTCTATCTCTCAGCACACCAGCCAAATTCTTAAAAGGCAGCAAATAGCCATCCTTTTGCAATTACTATTGTCTGTTTTGTGTGCAGTTAAAGATTAAATCATAGTAAATTTAAGCCCAATTCCATGCTGAATGTTAGTATTAGCATATGTGCGAAGCTCTGGTATTGAAGTAATGTTTATGTTCGGTCTTAGTTCGTAAAATAAATGGGTTCGTTTACATAATTCACCTTTCTTCCCAATCCTGAAATCTATTCCTATTGGAATATAGGCTGAAGCCCCAAAATTGCCTTTGTTTCTGAATTGTTCATTATCCCTCTCTGAACTGCTATTTAAGTTCTCGCCATTATAATATGTCTTACCATTGATTTCTTGGTAAGTAGTTATTAATTTATTTACATCTGTTTGGGTATTAATAGATATGCCTGCACTAAATCCAATGCCAGTGAAAAAGGACCATCTCGCAGCTTGATCTGTGCTGAATAATAGGGAGCCCTCAAAGCGAAGCTGTTCTGATGAATAATCCATAGAGGTGCTTTCAGATGTTATAGAATCAATGTAATATACTTGGCCTGTTTGATTCGATACCAAGGTGTCAAAGGTCTTTCTTTCGCTATCCTTATAAAAGAAACCGCGTGTTGTGCCAGAAAAATAACTTAATCCAATGCGTAATTGAGAATTTGATTCTTTTGATGGATCTTCTTTGACCCTGAATTTAAGTCCCATCATCATAGAATGTGCCTGTGTGCTTTCATAAAGGCTGGATGACGAATAATCTGAAAAATCACTGTTCAATAAAACGGACTGCGGCGCAAGCATTCTAAAATCTGTTAGAGATCCGAAGATTGAGCGCCCGGGGAATGCAGTCGTGCCTGTTTGGATGAATATATCGCTAATGCTCACTCTCTTTGCTGTTTTTAGCTGTTCTTCCTGAGCATTTATGGAGGAAGTGAACATTAATAGAATTACGAATAATAACAGGAGTGTTGGTTTCATAATTATAAGTTTTAATGTGGTTATTGCTAAAACGTGAGATAGTTTTACTTATTGCTGATTGAAGATCAATAAATTCGTATAATCGTAATCTGACCCAGAGCTATGATTGCTATATTAATGGATCACGATCTTTTTGAACCAAACACAATTGTTTGTACTTACCTTTACTGTATAAGCGCCAAAGGATAAGCCTGTTTTTGGCAAAACAACTTGACCTTTTTCAACAGCGGTTGATTTGGAAATCATCCTTTGGCCTAAAAGGTTGAATAGTTCTATGTTAACAGGTCTTTTTGTGAATAAGGTAAAATCGATTAAGATATCGGTGCTGTTTTGCATTATGGAAATTTGTTCCTCTAGACGATTTCGGAATGTTGTTGCACTGGGTTGACAATTGGAGCCAGGGCCATGCAGTGCAAACCTTATAGGGGCATTTATGGAATAGGAGATGCTAAAAGGGTAGGTTTCTCCTTCTTGAACTTGTATAAATTCATTGGTCACAAGATCTTCAAGACAAACTAAATCAATGCCTGCAGGCAATTTTTCAATTGTTAGTGTCAATTGGTAAAAAGCAATGGATGAGGGCTCTCCATCGTTCCAGAAAATTCGCATTGGAACGTAAAAGCTATTATTGTTATCCGGAACTGTGTTTATCAGCATGTA
>DTSC01000426.1:4370-6990 GCA_012965625.1 Flavobacteriales bacterium
CCATCGCCTGTAACACTTGCTAAATTAGGCACGTCGGGATTTTGACTGGGCAGCTTAAAAGCATCGTATCGCCAATCATATAGATTTGTAGCCTGATCATTAAAGCGTAAGATTGCTTTGTTTTTCAATCCATATCCTGAAACTGATACAACAAGCCCACTATCCTGGCCCATCTTTAAAAAGTTATTTCCATCACCTGCTTTATCTTGTTCTTCAATGGTTATTGTTTCATTATGTGTGCCTCCTGTACCCGCTACTTTTACCCAAAATCCCTGATGGGAAGGAATAGTGCGTCCATCAGTAGTATCAAAAGCAATATAATTGCTTGTATTTGGGTCATAGATGTATGCAAAAGGTGTTAGCGTTCCAGACAAGCCGATGTTACCATTCCAGTATATGTCAGAAGGATAGGGGTTTCCAATTAGATTCCACCCGTCATGTGTGTCGTCTTGAGAGCCATCTGTATAGGAAGCTGTAATGTTTTGGGTTCCACTGGTGAGGCCAGCGGTTAGGTCAACGATAATGGCAATATCAGTACCCACATTTTCTCCTACCCAGCACATAAAGCCTTTCCCAGGGCTTAAGGTGTTAGAGGTATTAGTGGCTTCTGTCCAGCCGTAATCTGATGTGCCTGTATTTGTTTCGTCATAGCTCCATACCGAAGTCCAGGAAGAATTTGGCTGGTCAGATCCCGGAAACCCCGTCATTGCAAAATCATCGTTCCATCCTTCTATATCTGCACCTGTCATTGGAGAGGTGAGCAGCCGCCAGCCGTCACTGCCTGTTACATAGCGTTGTTTGGTATAGCTGCCTGTCATCGATGCTCCTGATTGAACGGGGCCTACCCTCGCTGTTCTTGTAGCATTGGAAAGAAGGATCAGGCTGTCGGATGAAACATCAAAGGTGCCATCTGTTAGGGTAAGTGTATGCCATACCTTTTGTGTGCCGGAAAATAAGGTTACTGTTGAGCTGCTGTTGATCTCCAGCTCTTTGAAGTTGCTGGTGCCAGTGATGTTTTGCGCACTGCTTCCGTTCAATATTACCTTGCCGGAATCGAGAAATGTACCGCTGTTGTTCCAGGTTCCGGTAGCGCTGATCGTTCCGTAGTTGGTAAGGGTGCTTCCCGTCTTGTTGTCAACACCTCCCTTTACAGTAAGCGTTATCCCAGATTCAATGGTAAGGCTTTCCTGATCGTTGGTGAGGTTTGCAGTTTGGGCATGGGTTATATTATTTCCAAAAAGTATGGAGCTAAAAAAAATGATCAATATGTATAGTCTTGTCTTTATTGTTTTATTTCTTCTTTTCACATAATACATGATGTTTTTAATCATAATAGGCTTCCACGATTGCCCATAATACCGACTTAAAAACAACTTATCAATCTCTAGTCATAATAGACCTCAATAATTGCATAGCGATTATAGCTGCTAGATCCTGTAAGCGCTTGCGAGGTTATACGGTATACAGGTGATGTGTTGTCTTCTTTAGCAAAAATCCAAATGTTGGCAGCATTTGCAGAAGAATTGTAGAATTCATCCGCAATCGTTATCTTATTAAAACCAGTAGTTGTAACAGTAACCTGCCCGTTATTGTTTCCTCCATATGAACCGCCAGTCCATGTGTATACATAATTGGGTGAACCCTCATTATCTTTCCACGGAATTCTTGAAGATCCCCATGCACCAGCCATAGCATTTGTTTTCGCTTTAATTTTATAAGCAGAGCTTTCATGTCGTATAATTACATAATCGTCTTCATACAATTCTTTTGTAGAATTGCTGAATCGTACCAGCTTCTCTACCTTGCCTGTTGTGGTTATGCTTTGCGAACTTGGTGTTCCATATCGGTATTTTAATTTTTCTTCAATTAGGACATTCCCATCTATGTGTAGTAATTCATCAGGATCATTTGTTCCTATACCTACATTACCCGTCCCACTTTCAATTCGCATGTATTCGGTAATGGCATCGCCACCTTTGAAAACAACATCGTCGCCATCTCTTGATGTTTGAAGAGATAAGTGATTGCTATTACCTTCAATAAATGACCAAGATCCATCGCCACCAAATTTTACATTTGCACTTGTTGTTCCAACATATAAAACTCCATTTCCATCAGCTAGAATACTTGCATTATTATTAACTCTTATATTGCCAGCGACTTCTAATTTTTCAGTAACTATATTTCCGGTTCCAATGCCGACATTGCCGCCAGTAAATATATGGTATGGTTTAGGCGAGCTTGTTCCAATACTATATTCCATATAACCTGCATCTGTTTGGCCAACACTACCATAATCACTTCCCGAAAAATTGCCATCAATTGCATCATAATAGGATAGTGCCTTTCCCCCACCATTATTTGCAATCATCCAAGCAGTATAAGTTGTAGCATTACTCTCTAATCTTGCTATACCTGAAGAGCTGCCTGCATCTATATGCAATATATGTAATGGTGAGGATTCTCCTATACCCACTTTTGAATCAGATCCTCTTACAAAAAATGCATGTGTATTGACGTCACTTTCAATTCTAAAATCCATATCTATGGAATTTTCATTTATGGTTACTTCAGCTTGATCAGCTATGCCTCCTCCATCATTTGCTCTTAATCCTAAAAA
>DTSC01000427.1:0-1060 GCA_012965625.1 Flavobacteriales bacterium
CCCAAGCTGTGCAAAATAAAAAGCGCTATCGGGCTGAGAAAACAAATAGGAGATAAAAAAGGAATTTCTAATTCCTTATACAACATTGGAATTATTTATCAATACCTAAGCAACTACAAAGAGGCTGTAAATTTCTTAAAAGAATCCCTTAACATATCAAAGGAGATCAATGCACTTGATCTGGTTGAAAAAAACAGCAAATCTTTATATGAAATTTATAAAAAAACAGTCAACAGCAAAAAGGCATTAGAACTGTATGAGCTTTATATAGCAACTAGAGACACACTAGCCAAGCAAGATGCTATGGAGCAGCTAATACATCTTCAGGCAAAAAGAAAATATGAAGAACAAAAGCTTACCGACAGCTTAAAGCACGAGCAAAAGATCCTTCTTCACCAAAGTGAAGCTAAAGCACAAAAGCAGATTATTAAACGTGAAAGGATAATACGTTTCGGGCTAATTGGTTTTGCCCTTTTGGTACTGTTTTCACTGGGTATGATCTTTATCAGTTTAAAAAGGACAAAGCTCCAAAAGACCATTATAGAAACCCAGCACAGTGACCTTACCGATAGTATCACTTACGCAAGACGCATACAGGCAGCCGTACTGCCATCAGACCGTATTGTAAAGCAGTACCTGAAAAACAGCTTTATACTCTACCTTCCAAAAGACATTGTAGCAGGAGACTTTTACTGGATGGAGCAAAGCGGTGATAAGATCCTCTTTGCAGCAGCCGACTGCACAGGACACGGAGTACCAGGAGCTATGGTATCGGTAATATGCAACAATGGACTCAACCGATCAGTCAGAGAGCATAAAATAACAGACCCTGGTAAAATACTAGATAAGACCCGTGAGATAATAATGCAAGAGTTTGAAAAGAGCGAAGATGAAGTACGTGATGGAATGGACATAGCCCTATGTAGTCTTAGTGGCAATAAGCTACAGTATGCAGGAGCCCACAACCCACTATGGCTGATAAGAGATAAAGAGCTTATAGAAACAAAAGCTGACCGTCAGCCCATAGGCAAGTTCAGTAAAATACAACCCTTTACTACTC
>DTSC01000427.1:1096-1881 GCA_012965625.1 Flavobacteriales bacterium
GATCAGTTTGGAGGAGAAAAAGGAAAGAAATACAAATCTATCAACCTAAAACACTTTTTGCTTTCAATTCAGGATAAAGACATGGAAACTCAACGCAACCTGCTTAGCGATGAATTTGATCGATGGAAAGGAACCTACCAACAGATCGATGATGTTTGTGTAATGGGGGTAAGATTTTAGCTAATCTTTGACCACCTTCAGCTCTTCAACTATATCTCCATAAGCTACCCTAAATACATATATACCTTTAGCATAATCCTTAAGGCTTATAGTAGTGTTATTAGTGGTTTTTAAGAGCCTGCCTGACAGGTCATAGACTTGGGTTTGTATTGAACCATTATAACCGTTTATATCAAGGGTAATAAGGTCGTTGGTGGGGTTGGGGAATAGAGAGATGTTAGATGAATGTTCAGGTATTGATGCATTAAAATCATTAAGGCAACGAACAGAATGACCGTCCGTTTTGTTATCATCGCCCCTGCCTACATTACTGTTATCGTAATTCAAGTAACGGAGCCAGGCATCCTCTGTATTATACTGTGTAGAACTCCACCAATCTCCGTTAACCCCAGTGGGGTAGTAATTTCCACTGGAGGCACGACCACCACCAGGAAGACCTGAAAATCCTGATTTATTACGATAAGTTGGATAGTCCGTATTTCCTATTGTGCCTACACCTGTATCAGAATACCATAAGACAGTATCTGTCATAGCTTTAGCATATTTATTACCCGTTGTACTTCCATCATAATTATAGCCATTAGCCTCCAGATATATTTCAAGAA
>DTSC01000428.1 GCA_012965625.1 Flavobacteriales bacterium
AGGGGTAGGGTCATTAATGTAAGCTTGTGCCATGTTTCCAGCCTGCCTAGCCATTTGCTTATATTGTTCATCACCCATAGCGATACAAGTTTCAACAGTTTCTATCCATGATGATTGATCATCAAGAGGGATACTGAAACCAGCAGATGAAGCATTTAGTTTATTCCATGGGGTCTTGTCACTTATAATAGGCGGACAGGAAGCTATTAATGATTGGAGGATTATGTGGCCGAAATTTTCACCTGTTGTAGGCATAAATAGAAAATGGCTACTTTCAAGCACTTCCCCTATTGAATCAACAGCTAAGTCGCCATGGTATTTAACAGCGATATTAACAGGCATGGTTTCTATTAGTTTTTTGCATTGTGCCCAATAATCCTGATCGTAAATTGATCCATAAATATCAAATTCAACATTGCCTTTTACTTTATTTATTACTTTAAGTGCGTAAAGCAGGTTCTTTTCCGGAGCAATCCTAGCGATACTCACTAAGTTTACTTTTCCAGCTTCTTTACTGTAGTCACATTGCCTGAATCTAATATTCTTCTCAGCCAGGTTTGGCGCATAGATTGGCGGATTTTTACTTAAGCCATGAGCGGTGATGTCTTTTATTTCTCCTTCAGAAGTTGCCTGGAAGAAAACGTTTTTATAGATTCCAGCCAGCGACGCAAAAAAAAGGAAGATTGATTTCTTTTTCTTCTTCACGCCAAATGATCCGGGAGACAACATTCCCCTCGGTGCCAGAATTACTTTGCGGCCTTTTTGTCTCCTCAGGATAATTAATGGAATTATAGTAAAATACCATGAGAACATGCTGTTTAGATAAACATCTGTATCTGGTCTCTCTATTAACAGTTTTTTTATCCCCTTAAACCCAAGTCGTTTCTTCGAAAAGTAAAAAGCCTGGTTTCCACCTTCAAGATCGATCCATTCATCTGGCGAAATATTCTCATACGGTTCTGAGTCACAATAATCTGTATTCCTAGTAATTACGGAAAAGGCAAGATGTCCATCAAGGTGAGAAATCATATTGGCAATTGACCTTATGGGACCTCCACCTTTATGTCCGGGAAGATACCAATCGGCAAATACTAATACTTCCTTTCTGGGTACATCTATTTCTGGATTAAAAACCAATTAGAAACAATTTAAACAAAAGAGCAATGGGAATTTAAGCACAAATTAAGACAATATAAATCTCGGTTTGTCTATAATCTTCTTCATCCCCTCTTCCAGGCTTATCATTGAACCAGAGAAAAGAGTCTTCATCTTCGTAATATCAGGTTTTCTTCTTTGCATATCCCCCTGCTCTAAGGGAGGCAAATTCACAATTTTTGAACTAGAGCCTGTTAATTTTATAATAATTTTTGCCAGCTCAATAATTTCAACAACCTTATCAGAACCAATATTTACAACATCATTAACAAATTTATTTTCATAAAAAGCATTAATGCATGCCTTCACATTATCATCAACATAGCAAAAGGTCCTGATTTGTGAACCGTCTCCATATATCGTTATATCCTCATTCTTCAACGCAGCTTTAATAAATTTGGATACCACAAAATCAGCACTCTGCTTAACGCCATAAGTATTAAAGAACCGAAATATGGTAAAATCTAATCCAAACTCCAGCTGGTAGGATTTAAAATAAGCTTCTCCAATATTTTTCACTACTGCATAAGGTAATATAGAGTTAAGCGGTGTTGTGTCTTCATTTTGAGGAATTTCACCAGGCTCCCCATATACCTCTGAGGAGGAAGAAAAGAAGACTCTTTTCACTCCTGTATTCTTAGATAGGTTGGCAATATTTTTTATTCCTGAGATGTCATTAAGAACCATGTCAGGGTTTTTTAATGTTCTCTGTACACCAACAAG
>DTSC01000429.1 GCA_012965625.1 Flavobacteriales bacterium
TTATTAAACCATAATTACTTGATCAAGGTAACGTTGCCTTTCAGGCTGAATTCCTCGCCATTGATAAAAACTCCATTTAACTTATATACAAATACCGCAGCATTAACAGGCTGCTCACCATCGAGGTATTGCCCATCCCATCCAAGGCCATAGGCACAGCAATGGCCATTGTACTTTTCTGCATCATCCGACTGGTAAACAACCTCTCCCCACCTGTCGTAAATAACCAGCTCCATGGTCTCTATGCCATGGCCAAAAACATGCAGCCTGCTATTGTCAGATATACCGCTAACAGGGGAGAAAGTATTGGGCAGAAAGACCACATTGTTGCTGGATACGATTACAGTAACACTGCCATAGGCTATACAGCCATTAACATCAGTTGCGGTAACAGTATAGGTAGTGGTTGCATCCGGCCCAGCACTTACCGAGGCTCCTGTAGACAAGGACAAACCGGTACTTGGAGACCAAGCATAGCTTTCAGCACCTGATACATTGAGCAAGGCGCTTTGGCCGAGCTCTATAGAGGTATCGTTGCTCAGGGCAATAACAGGGGTGGCATTTACGGTAAGTGTCGTAGTCATCACACTATCACATCCGTTATTTGCCGTAAGAGTGTCGATATAGGTGCCAGCTGTATTTTGATAAGCACCTCCAAGTAACACGCTATCATTACTGCATATCGATATAGCCTGGGATCCAGAGGAAACAGCACTAACTGTAAGGATAGTCGTCAGCACACTGTCGCATCCGTTGTTTGCTGTAAGGGTGTCGAAATAGGTTCCTGTAGTGTTCTGATAAGCACCTTCAACCAATACGCTATCGCCTGTACATATATTAAGGGACTGAGAGCCAGAGGTCACTTGGTTCACTATTAGTGTAGTTGTCAGCACACTATCACATCCGTTGTTTGCTGTAAGAGTATCGATATATGTGCCTGAAGTGTTTTGATAAGCTCCTTCTGCCAGCACGCTATCACCTGAACATATATTTAATGTCTGGGAGCTTGTCCACCATCCTTGATTTATTGTAAGGATAGAAATTAGTACACTATCGCATCCGTTGTTTGCTGTAAGGGTGTCGAAATAGGTTCCGGCGGTATTTTGATAATTGCCACCCAAAAGCACGCTGTCATTACTGCAAATAGTCAGGGCTTGAGAGTTAGAGGCCACTTGGTCTACTGTAAGGGTTGTGGTCTGTATACTATCACATCCATTAGATGCTAAAAGGGTGTCGAAATATGTTCCTGAAGTATTCTGATAATTGCCACCCAAAAGTACGCTATCATTACTGCAAATGGACAGGGCTTGTGAGCTAGAGGCCACTTGGTCTATTGTCAGGGTAGTGGTCAGCAAACTATCACATCCATTAGATGCTGTAAGGGTGTCGAAATAGGTTCCGGCAGTATTTTGATAATTGCCACCCAGCAGTACGCTATCATTACTACAAATGGCAAGTGCCTGTGAACCTGTTGTTATTGAATCTACCGTAAGAGTAGTTGTCAGCACACTATCACAACCGTTGCCAGCTGTAAGGGTATCTAAATAGGTTCCTGCCGTATTTTGATATGCACCTCCAACCAATATGCTGTCTCCTGTGCATATATTTAATGCCTGGGAACTTGAGAAAACCTGATTCACTGTAAGGATAGTGATTAGCACACTATCGCATCCATTCATACCAGTAAGGGTGTCAAAATAAGTTCCTGAAGTATTTTGATAAGCCCCTTCAAGGAATATGCTGTCATTATTGCATATAGAAGGGGTCTGCGAGCCAAAGGTAATTGGGTTAATGGTAATTGTTACTGAATCACCAGGACTTTCACAGCCACCAACATCTTCAGTCGCATAATACACCAAAGTTCCAATAGAGTCAAAAGGTGAAAAGGTTAATCCTGTGTCCAATGAATCTCCCAAAATATCGTACCAGATGATTGTCCCTCCAGAATTAGGTGTTGCACTTAGGTCGGCAAGGGCTTCACCTTCACAATAGGTGGCATTTGCGTTTACTGATGGTGCAGGTGGTAATCCAGCTGCAGAGATGGTAAAACTTTGTATATTGGATATACATCCAATGGTATCACTTACTGTAGCAGCGTAAGCTCCCACGCCCAAATTTGGAAAGGTAGAAGAGGAAAAGAATGGAGCTCCACCAGTAATTGAATACTGAAAAGGAGAGGTGCCGCTAGACGCGAATATTATTGCCGAGCCATCAATTGCTAAACATGTTGAAGCATCTACAATCGAAATGGAATCAATAATCGGCAATGTGTTAATGGAAATTAAAACACTATCTATAGCAGGTCCACAATTTCCCGCTGGATCATCAGTTGTCAGTATAAGGTATACAAAACCAGTGGAAATATCAGAACTTCCAGGCACATAGACTGCATTTAACAAAGAAGAATCATTGAAAGTTCCGGTTCCAGAAGTCGTCCATGTTGCGCTGGTTGCAGAACCTCCAAATGTTCCTGCTGAAATATAGGATTCACCTGAACATATAGTGTCATCAAAGCCTGCATTACTTTTTGCATCAGCATTAATTAGAAGCGTCATGGTATCAAATACTGGTACACACATACCTATAGTATCAATGCCCATCAATACCAAATCAACACTTCCGTTTATACTGTCATTTGTCCCTGGGGAGTATATTGGATTTAATATGGTGTCATTATCAAAATTCCCATCTCCCAGACTCATCCAGGCAATAATTGCTCCTCCAGGACTTATATTAGATCCTGTAATTGAATAGAAATTATCTACACAGATATTGGTATCAGGACCTGCATTTATCGTAATAAGTGGTATGATGCTAACTACAACAGAATCAGAATCTACGCAGAGCCCAGTATTATTTCTTATCGTTGCTGTATAGGTAGTTGTTTGTGTTGGACCTACCGTAATACATGGCTCATTTTCTCCATTTGACCATGATATGCTATTGGGATTCGCAGCAAGATAATAAACCTTAAAGGTAAGACTCCCTCCATTATCACTGTAATCTGAGTCGGTAAAAGTAAAGGTAATGCCAGCCCCCGTACCTGTAAAATAGAAATAGTACTGGTGGTTGGGATCATAGGAAGTAGGACATGGTTGGCCTGGTGCGGACCCATCTAACTTCCACATGCTGGAAGGTATTGGGGTAATGGGGAAGCCGAGGTTTTCAAATTTAAATGCACCATCCCTCAATTCACCTATAGCTCCCCAATAGATGCCAGAAACAACAAGGTAATACAATCCCCCATTTACGGTAGTAGGGGTGGTATAAGTAAATTGACTGGTAAATGACATGGTAAAAGAATCCACCATCAAGCCACCAATAAGGTTGTTTATGTTAAGTTCCACACTATCTCCTTCACAAAATGATGTATCAGATTCTGCATCAAAGGACACCTGGGGATAGACGTTGATTAGGCCAATGGCAATACTGTCATCTGATCCACTTCCATTGGTGGCAATTAGATTTACATCATAAATACCTGTGGTGTTATAGCATATATTGCTTGGGTTTTGGTTTATAGAGCTCCCAGTAATACTGCCAGGAAAATTCCAGGACCAGTTCGTTGGAGCGTTGGTGCTGAGATCAGTAAAGTTAATGCAATCTCCTTCACATATTGTTGTGGCACTGGTTGAGAAGCTAGCCACTGGAGGTGTGCCACCTGATGGGACTTGAACTTCTATTTGATCAACTGAAAATGCTGGATCTGCTCCAGCAAGGGATATGTTATTTGCAAACCTAAAAGCCAGTCTAAGGTCTGCCTGGTTGTCAAAATTCGCATTAGTGACTGTTTCTTGTATCCAGGTAGCTTGGTTAAATAAACCACCTAATGCCAGAATCCAGGTTATTCCTCCATCAATACTATAATAGAGTTCACCAATTGCAGCAGAACTTGTTGAACCTAACCACCAAAAGTTAACACTAACATTGGTTTGCCCCAGGGTGTTGATTAATGTATTCATCTTTGCAAAATAGTTTTCAGCAGCAAGAACACACAAAAACCCATCCGCTGGTAAATAATTTGCATTTAGCACTCCCGCAGCTTTTGCATCTTTGTTTATTATATGCAAGTAAAAACTTGTTGGGTTATTAGTAATTCCTGTGGGTTGATTTGGTACAGCAGAAATCAAGGAATTGTTAAATAACCCTCCACAAGTTAGAAAAGTACTAGCTGGAGCTCCGGCATAGTTGTTATTTAATATCCATTCGTTGGCTCCAATGTTAGTTGAGCTTACGTCCGTTGTATTTATATCCCAGTTAATTCCTCCGCTTTCAAAATCTTCCGTATAAATAATAGTTTGCCCAAATGAATTGAAATAAATGCCTAAAAGAAAAAAGCAGCAGAAGAGTGTTTTGTGGAAAGCAATTGGCATAATTGAACTTATGTTTTTGGAAAATTAAATGGTTTTTAATTTATTTCCAAATTTTGAGAGCCCATTATTTAATTTAAGCTGGTTAAGAAGGAGATGGTATCTGCATTATCAGCATAATCATCAAGCTGGGGACATTGAGACATTCCCATGCTGATTGTTGAGATGTTTTTGATTTCATTTTGAGATACAATACACTGTATTTGATCTATTTGTCTATTAATCTTTTTCTCAAGGTCAGATTTGCCATCATAGTATTCAAAATGCAAGACAGCTACTGGGGATGATAGTGAGGAGTCTTCTTTTAACAAAAGGAATCCATTTTCAATGATCTTAATCTTATTCATTGCATAGATGGCTTTGTAGTAGTCATAGTTATTAGCATACTTATTATGCTCCAAGACTCCCTTATATTTAAAAATACCCCCAAAGAAAAAATCCATATTATAATTAGAAGGGACCATTAGCTTTGAGACGTTCCTGCACCCTAAACCATAATAGGTAAAAATATCTTTTCCAAGCATTTCTATGTCTCTCTTAGTTTCATTTCTATTCAAGATTGCTAATGCGTTTCTGTTCTTTCTGAAGAGATTTGGATATTTTCCATAATAATATTCCAGGTACCTTGAGGTATTGTCGCTGCCAGTTCCAATTAGGGCATTAATATTTTCTACTTTCCCATCAGTAAATTCAATCTTATCCATAAATCTAGGCTCAATGTTTATTAAGATCTCAGCTATAATGGGGAAAAGATGTTTATCTTTTGAGGACAATTTCCCAACCACTACATTGCCAGTGATCAAAATGCAAAGAAAATCATGAAAACCAACCAAGGGGATATTCCCTGCCATAATCACTCCAATTCGTTTTGGCTTTGTCTTATTAAATGGGTAGGCGGATAACCAATTATTTAATCGATCCTCTTCCAGCAATAATGAAATCGCCTTTATAGCATGAACTACATTTTCTTTAGTAAACCAACCGTTATAATGCATTGCATTTATGCAATGATCAGATAACCTCTCCAGATTGTCGTTATGTTTTATATGCGGAGGATTTGAGAGGTCTCTTAAACAAATCCCCAATTTTACAAATGCCTTTATCCTGTCTTTTAATTGCACCGAAAATTTATTTGTTCAATATGGTTGCACTTGATTATTATTATATTTGCACTGATATCACAAACTTAAGCATAATAAAATAGGATAAATGGCAATCATAATAACAGAAGAATGTATTAATTGTGGGGCATGTGAACCAGAATGCCCAAATAATGCAATTTATGAAGGAGGAGCTGAATGGAGGTTTTCTGATGGTACCAGCTTGTCGGGAGATTATAAGGGGCTTAGCTCTGGGGTTACAATTGACTCCGACGATGCGCAAGACCCTGTAGTAGGTGGAGCACTGGGTGCGGATGGAAATGAGTTTTATTACATAGTTCCTGATAAATGTACTGAATGTAAGGGCTTTCATGATGAACCGCAATGTGCGGCTGTCTGCCCTGTAGATTGTTGTGTTGACGATCCTGATCACGAAGAAACTGAGGAACACTTATTAGAAAAGAAGGGCTCTATGCATCTTTAATAATTTAATGCGTTTATAAACCCGTATTCCAATTTGGGATACGGGTTTTTTTTAGGCAATATCAGTGCCAATAATGTGTTTTAATAAAGGATGAGAATTTTATTGACTATTTTCTTTATAATAGGGTCTTTGCTAACATTGTTAGGCCAAAACTCAAACAATATTCTTGTAGCCTATGAAGATTCCTTGCAAGAGCTGGGGCCTGAGATTTTATATGGCAGCAATGATTCTATAAAGTATGCTGCGAATCATAAATTCATTAGCATTCTTACTAAAGCATTGAAAACTCCTAATTCATTTGATTATCCTTTTGATAAGCTTATTACCATTGCACGGCTTTCTCCTTTAGATAATACTTTCAGGATATTTAATTGGAACCTGCCTAAGGAAGACGGAACCTATGAATATTTCTGTATTATACAGGCCTTTAGCAAACGTTTTGAAAAATATCAGATATTTAATTTAATTGATCAATCTGCAACTATTACAAGCCCCCAAAATGCTTCATTAACGTCGCAAGATTGGTATGGAGCTCATTATTTTGAACTAATTGGGATTAAAAAACGCCGTAATAAATATTATACATTGCTTGGATGGGATGGCAATGATCTGCTTTCTACAAAAAAGATCATTGATGTCCTGTATTTTGGAGCTGCTGGTGAACCAAGGTTTGGTAAACAGATTTTTGAAACAGAAGAGGGTTTTAGAAACCGAATTATCTTTGAGTACAATGCCCAGGCCGTAATGTCCATAAAGTTTTATAAAAAGAAAAGAACACTCGTTTTTGATCACATCTCTCCGGCAGAACAAAGTTTAAAGGGAATTGGTGCTTATCAGGGACCAGATGGCAGCTATGATGCTTTAAAATTCAATAGGGGGAAGTGGCAGCTCATTCGAAATTTTGATGCCAAGAACTTAAAACCTAAAAAGAAAGAAAAATTTCAACTGCCTGAATAATATCGCAAAATTTA
>DTSC01000430.1 GCA_012965625.1 Flavobacteriales bacterium
TTTACATGAAAGGCCAAGGCTATCAAAATTTTCATTTGTTGGAGTTAAAAAATCAGAGGCCGATGATTTAAGAGAAAAAATAAAACTGATCAAAGGGAAAGTGGTCACAGACAACTTGCTAATCACAACCAAGAAAAAAATAAAAGATTACTTCATAGCAAAAAAATACATTAATGCGGAAGTCCAATTAGCACAGATTCCTGACACTACTTTACGAAATTCAGTAATCCTAAAAATTACTATCGATAAAAAGGAAAAAATTAAAATCAATGAGATTATTATCCATGGAAACACGGCTTTTAAAACGGAGAAGATCAGGCGTTTCTTAAAAAATACTAAACAAAAAACACCACTAAATATATTTTCCTCATCTCAATTTCTTGAATCAGATTACAATTCAGATAAATTAAAGGTTATTGAAAAATACAATGAAGGTGGTTATCGAGACGCCAAAATCATTGATGACACGATTTATGTATTTGACGAAACAAGCATCAATATTGAAATGACCATTGATGAAGGCAATAAATATTATTTTCGAAATATCACTTGGACTGGCAACACAAAATATACAATAAAACAGCTCAACGAGATTCTGGGAATTAAGAAGGGGGATGTTTTTGACCAAACAACACTAACAACAAGGCTGTACATGAATCCTAAGGGAAGTGATATTAGCTCACTTTATTTAGATGACGGATACCTTTTCTTTTCTGTAAACCCTGTAGAAACTGGGGTCTCCAGTGATTCAATTGACATTGAAATGCAAATTTATGAGGGTAAGCAAGCTAGAGTGAACAAGATTACAGTACTGGGCAACACAAAAACCAACGACCATGTCATTCTCAGAGAAATCAGAACAAAACCTGGGGAACTTTTTAGCAGAGCAGATATTATAAGGTCTCAAAGAGAAATTGCACAGCTAGGATATTTTGACCCTGAAAAATTAGATGTAAACCCTAAGCCAAATCCGCAAAAAGGCACCGTTGATATTGAATACATCGTGGAGGAGAAATCATCTGATCAAATAGAACTGTCAGGAGGATGGGGTGGTTATGGAGGAATTGTTGGGTCTCTAGGCATAATGTTCACTAACTTCTCTGCACGAAACCTATTTACCAAAGGGGCTTGGCGACCACTGCCTGCAGGAGATGGACAGCGACTTTCTATTAGGGCGCAATCCAATGGAACTTGGTTTCAATCTTATAATTTTTCATTTACGGAACCATGGTTAGGTGGTAAAAAGCCAACCTCTTTTAGTATATCTATGTATCATTCTATCCGAACGAATGGTATAAAGATCGGAGAACCTGATAGAGCATATTTCAAAACTACGGGCGCTTCCGTTGGATTGGGCAAAAGGCTAAAATGGCCCGATGATTATTTTACGCTATATTCACAGATAGGATATCAAAATTACGACTTGGGGAATTGGTCCTCAACCTTTGCATTTAGTGATGGTTCTTCCAATACTATAAGTGGCACTATTACTTTTGCAAGAAACTCAATCGACCAGCCCTTATATGCCAGATCAGGGGCTCAAATATCTCTTACCACACAAGCCACCCTGCCTCATTCATTGTTTGATGGTATTGATGACTATTCAGGCCTTACCTCCCAAGAAATATTCAAATGGAATGAATTCCACAAATGGAAATTCAAACTATCCTGGTTTACGTCCTTAGTTGGAAATCTTGTTTTAAATACTCGGGTACAATTTGGTTTTCTTGGAAGATACAACAATAAGCTAGCAGTCACTCCCTTTGAAAGGTTTACCATTGGAGGAAGTGGACTTTCTGGTTTTACCTTGTACGGAACGGAAGTTGTTGCCCTACGAGGATATCCAGACAATTCCTTGTCTGATAGAACAGGTAGTACTGTCTTTAATAAATATACTTTTGAACTAAGATATCCGCTTTCACTTAATCCTTCCGCTACAATTTATGGCCTTGGCTTCGTTGAAGCTGGAAATGGCTGGAATGTTATTGATGAGTTTAGTCCGTTTGAAGTAAAGAGATCTGCTGGCTTGGGAGTTAGAATTTTTCTTCCAATGTTTGGATTACTTGGTTTTGACTATGGCTACGGTTTTGATGATATTCCAGGCATAAGTGGTGCAAGTAAATGGCAGCCTCATTTTATTATTGGCTACTCTGTTGATTAATAATTGTTATTTTCGTACCAGATTTAAAAAATGATATTTAACATTTTGGTATGATATATGCATTAGGGAGATTTAAAAAATGAAATCATGAAAAAAACTCTAATAAATTATCTTTCTATACCGATTATAGGGCTTCTTATTTCTGGTGGATCAATAAACAAAGTATCTGCACAAAAATTTGCTTACGTTGATTCAAAATATATACTTGAAAATATTTCTGAATATAAAGCAGCTCAAGAACAACTAAATAAGATCTCAGTTGAATGGCAAAAGGAAATTGAAGCTAGATATGCTGAAATTGACAAATTATATAAATCCTTTCAAGCAGAACAAATCCTTTTGTCTTCTGAAATGAAGAGAAAAAGAGAAGATGAAATTGTAAATAAGGAAAAAAGTGCAAAAAATCTTCAGAAAAAAAGATTTGGCGTTGATGGTGATCTTTATAAAAAACGCCAAGAATTGATAAAGCCAATCCAAGATAAAGTTTATGCAGCAATTAAGGATATTGCTGTTACTGGCAATTATGCTATGGTTCTTGATAAAGCAGGCGAATTGAGCATTCTATATTCTGATCCCAAGTATGATAAGAGTGAAGAGGTATTAAACAAAATGGGATATAAAGCAAGTAAATAAATAAACTACCTTTGCGTAGAAAAAATATTAAAACATCCTAAATAACAATATATTCTTAATAAAATGACAAAACATTATAAACTGATAATTGTTGGAGCATTAATAACGTTTGGATTAGGTAATCTTAATGTTTCAGCTCAAAGTAAAATTGGCCATATCAATTCTAATGCCTTATTAGAATTAATGCCGGAAAGAACCAAAGCTGCCGCTGATGTTGAAGCATTTGCCAAACAATTAGAGTCTCAACTAAAAAACATGTCTGCAGAATATGAAACTAAGCTTCGAGATTATCAAAGTCAACAAGCATTAATGACAGAACCTGTAAGACAAACAAAAGTCCAGGAAATTACTGATCTCGAGAGCAGAATACAACAATTTCAACTTACTGCCCAAGAGTCATTGCAAAAAAAGGAATCCGAGATCCTCAAACCATTAATTGATAAAGCCAGAAATGCAATAAATACAGTAGCTAAAGAGAAAGGATATGATTATATTCTTGATACAGGCTTGGGAGTGGTTTTATACTTTGACACTGGTGATGACATTCTTCCATTGGTAAAGAAAAAATTGGGATTATAACAAAACTTATATTTCTTAAAAGCCATTCGCTAACACGGATGGCTTTTTTTGTTTCTATTGTATAATGAATGTAATGCAGCCTATAGGGATATTTGACTCAGGTATTGGGGGTCTTTCCATTTGGAAAGAAATCCATAAGCTTTTACCCAATGAGGAAACTATCTATTTAGCGGATAGTGTTCATGCTCCCTATGGTGATAAACCAAAAGAAGAAATTGTTGAGGCCAGCATCAAAAATACAGATGCTCTTATAAAAAAAGGATGCAAGATTATTGTTGTTGCATGCAATACAGCCACTACCAATGCCATTTCAGTTTTACGCAAGAAGTACAAGCTGCCATTTGTTGGGATTGAACCCGCTACAAAGCCAGCAGCCATCAAAACAATTACAGGCAAAATAGGAATACTGGCAACAAAAGGCACTCTGGCAAGTGAGTTGTTTTTAAACACTTCTAAAAAATACAGGGGGCAGGTAAGGATATTTGAAACTATCGGTGAGGGTTTAGTCCCCATAATTGAATCTGGCAACTTAACTGATGTAAAGCCTTTATTGATAAAATATTTATTACCAATGGTAAAAGAAGGTGTTGACAACATTGTTCTTGGTTGCACTCACTATCCATTTTTAATTCCCATAATAAGAAAAATAATACCAGAGCACATTAACATTATTGATTCTGGAAAAGCAGTAGCTCAACAAACACAGAATATTTTATCAGATAATGGACTATTAAATCAAACATCTAATACAGGGAAATTAGATTTCTACACTAATGCAGATGTTGCTATTCTAAGAAACTTTTTAAATTCAATAACAAAAGATCGACTTAATATAAAATTCGAAAAATGGTAATAGTACCACTTGGCTAAACATTTAACTAATCTGCCAAATAGGCCTATCCTATCATGTACCATTGCATGCTGAAAAATTGAGAAAACAGATTTCCTATTCCAATCATGTTCTAAAACTAGATCTAATTGACTAATTTTGATGGTTTAATAGTAAAATTCAAAAAAATGACAGAATTGAAAGTCCCACACACCATTTATGCAGAGAACACACCCAACCCTGTTTCAATGAAATTTGTTTCAAACAAGTTAATTGCTGAAGGTAACCCTAAAGAATATTTGGATTTTGATTCAGCAAAAGAATCTCCATTGGCTATAAAATTATTTCAATTCCCATTTGTTAAAAGTGTTTTTATCTCTGGCAATTATATCACTATTAATAAAACTGACATGATTAATTGGGAAGAAGTAACTAACGAATTAAGAGTAATGATTGGAAATTTCCTGAATGAAGGAAACTTAGCAATAACTCCCACCGCAAAAGACAAGAAACATACAAATGCATCTGAAATTCCAGATAATAGCCAAGTAATAAGCTCAAAATTAGACAATAAAATTTCAGAAATCCTGGACGAATACATACGGCCAGCTGTTGAACAGGATGGAGGTGCAATTCAATTCAAATCCTTTGAAAAGGGTATTGTAACAGTAACCTTAAGGGGGGCATGTAGCGGTTGCCCTTCAGCTTCCCTAACCTTAAAATCAGGAATTGAGCAACTATTAAAACGATTAATGCCTGAGGTTAAAGAAGTAATTGCGGATGAAATGTAATTGAATATCTAGCATTTGTTCGGTACAAAAATTGTATTGATTAAAGAAAAATGATTTACTTTGCCTTTTGCAGATTATTATAAGAAGGGGATTTTTGCATTTAACCAGACAAGCAACTCCGAATTTCATGAAAAATTTCTTTAGCATTTTATTCATCATAATCTTTTTATCAATAGGTGGCAGCTATGCCCAAGAGCAATCCAAATCACAAATGCTGATGGATGCTGAATTATATTTTGAACAAGGAAATTATATTGACGCCCTTCCTCTTTATTCAATGCTAGATTCATTGGATCCAAATATTGATTACAAATTTAAACTGGGGATTTGTTATTTGTATCGCACTGATAAGATTAAGACCTCTACTGAATATTTAGAAATGGTTTTGGAAAAAAAGCCTAAAGTAGAAGACCTTCATTATTATTTAGGCAGATCTTATGCACTAAACAATAAGTTTGACGAAGCTATTGAGTCATTTAATAAAGCACTGAATGGTAAAACATCCAAAGAAAATCTTGAAAATGTTGATCGCAATATAGGATATTGTGGAAATGGTAAAAAGCTCGTTGAAAATCCAATTGATGTAACCATTGAAAATATGGGAAGGCCTGTAAATTCAAAATATTCGGAATATGTGCCTGTAATCTCTGCTGATGAGTCTATTATGATTTTTACCTATCGTGGGGGGAAAAGTACTGGTGGAAGACAAAACATCTATGCAGAACCAGACCCAAAAGGCAGATTTTATGAGGATGTCTTTATGTCAGTAAAATTAGGGGGTGAAACGTGGGCTGATCCAGAAAAGATTGGAACAAACATCAACACTCATGGACACGATGCGAGCTTGGCATTATCCGCTAATGGCCAAAAATTATTCATTTATAAAGACACGGAAGGTTCTTCTGGTGATTTATATGTGAGTGAATTGGAGGGATATGATTGGTCTGTACCAAAAGCATTAGACAGTAACATCAACACAGCTTACTGGGAGGGTGGTGTTTCACTTTCAGCAGATGAAAGTGAATTATATTTTTCCAGTGAAAGGCCTGGAGGTTTTGGGGGTAGAGACATTTATAAGTGTGTGCGAAACAGTGATGATACCTGGGGGAAACCAAAAAATCTAGGCTCAACCATTAACACTTTTTATGATGATGAGTCTCCATTTATTCACCCTGATGGAAAAACGCTTTTCTTTAGTTCAGAAGGCCACCAAAGTATGGGGGGCTATGATATTTTTAGATCATTGTCAATTACAGATACAACTTGGACAACCCCTGAAAATATTGGTTACCCAATTAATACAGCAGGAGATGACCGATATTATGTCGTATCAGCAAATGGTGAAAGAGGATATTATTCCTCACAAAAAATAGGCGGTTATGGGCAACACGATATTTATGTCGTTAATCTAGGAAGTTCTGCTAAGAAATATCAACTAATTCTAATCAAGGGTGTTGTTACGGCTAACGATGTACCAGCAGAAGCTGACATTACCGTTGAATATGCCAAAACAAGATTGCCATACGATGGTTATTTTAAGTCAAACTCTGCTACTGGAAAATACATTGTCATCCTTCCAGGAGAAACAAGCTATGATATAACATACAATGTAAAGGGATTTGATCCACATGTTGAAACTATTGATGCTAGCGCAATTGATAAATACACTGAAATTACCAGAGATGTAAAACTTTATAGCAGTGATTACCAAAGAACTATAGATATTTCTGGGACATTGTCAATTGGGGAAGCCTATGCAGAACCAGCATCTATTGTGAAAATATTTGTTTCCAATGAAGAGGAAACAATAGCCTTGGAAACCGTGACAGATGAAAATGGCAAATTCGTATTTAATAAAGTTCCTTCTGGCTTTACCTACAATTTTTCTATTGATGAT